>JAQTPV010000045.1 GCA_028712605.1 Minisyncoccota bacterium
TGCCTTACTTGATAGTTATTGTACTTTAAAACCCTCTTTAAGATATCTTCAAAAATATAAGTTCTTAAGTTGCCAATATGGGCAAACCAATAAACCGTGGGGCCGCAAGTATAAAGGCCAACTTTTTTATCTTGGAGGGGCTTAAAATCCTCTTTCTGACGCGTAAGGGTGTTAAATAATTTCATATTTAGGGGAGTAAACGCTCTGACGAGTAAAGCGTTTTCTCACTTAAAACATAAAGCTTTTTATCAGAGTGGTTAAAATATATCTTTGGTTCTTTAAAGCTTTTAATAGTAATAATATTTAAATAATCACGCTCATCCAATTCAGTGATCTTTATTTCATCGCCAATATTGAAAACTAAGTACTCGGGATTTAGCCAGAAAACATTATTGGGTGATTTCCAGAAGCGGTTTAAAAACTTAGGATTTTTCTCTGATTGACTATTATCAAAAAGCCAGATTTCTTGGTTGCCCCAAAAGCAGAAGTTCGTTGGGCTTAGGGAGTCGTCCAAGCCTTGGATTACTTGAGTTAGTTTAGTGAGCTCTCTGTCGGTTAAATAATAAAGGCCTTGATTAAAGTGTAAAAGCAAAGAGCCTGCGTTATCGTAAATTTTAAATTGAGGGCTGCCGCTAACTTCAATTGGGGTTTGATTTAAAATATCCCCTTTGTCTTGGGGGTTAGAGGCGGCTTTAACAATAAAGCCATTTTGGGTTAAATAATATAAATTGTCTTGGGTAACGTCAAACCAGAGAACCTTATTGGCTATTAGTTTTCGGGGGGGCACTTTTTCTTTGAAATCAAGCGTATAAAGATTATTGGATTTTAAATAGACAACTTGCGAGGTGTCTTTGGCCAAAAAGGCAATTTTGGTCACCTCTTTTTCTATGGGTAGTGTGGAGATTTCTGGTTTTTCCGGGTTATCATATTGAACAATCCAAATTTTATCTTCTAAGCTGGTGGAGGCATGAAATAATATTCTTCTATTTTCATCTTGCCAATCTTGCAGTAGGGGAGTGATGCCCTTTTCTTTAAGGCTACTTTGGTCAAATAAAACAGTTGGTGCCTTTTTGCTGGAAGCCTCTATCAAAGAGAAGCCCCAGCTTTGGTTAAGTTTGCTTTGGGCCAGAATTCTTTGGCCATTGCGGCTGGCCCAAAAATTTTCAATATCTTGGGCCACATTCTCAAAGTCAGCATTTTGTTTAAAAAGAACTATGTTTTTAATTTTGGTAACCAAGCCCTCCTCAACAGATAAGTTTTTCTGCCAAGATAAGTACCCATCTTTTTTAATCTCTACTTTATATGCCCTGGGCAGAAGGTTTTTAATGAAAACGGAGCTAGATAAAAAGCTGGTGGTTTTATTCTTTTTGTTGTTGAGGTAAATATCAGCTCCAGAGGGGCTTGTTACTTGTACATCAAAGCCGCCAGTTTTAACCAGGCGCCACTTGGCAAAGTCCACCCTAATGCCTTGGCTGTACAAAAATAGGTAGGCCCCAGCTACCACAAAAATCACTGCGCTCGTTAAAATAATCACCAGCCTGATTTTTTTATCCATTTTTTTATTATATCCTAAACATAGTTTTCTGCACTATTGACATACTGGTTCCTATATGCTATAATATAGGGGTATTTTTGTTAGTGATATTTCAATTCTAAAAAGGAGATAAAAATGGAAGGATATAAGCATTTCCTGTTGCTGTTTATTGTGATAGCGCTCATATTCGCGATAGCCATTATCGTAACTCAGCATGATTTTTTAGCTCAAGAGGCTAAAAAATTGTGGCGAGAACGAAAGCAGATGCGCGAAAACGAAAAAAAATCGGAGCGAGTCTCCGAAGCAACAGGGCAAGCAATAGAAGGAGAGGGAATAACCCTCCTCTCCTTCTATTCAAACTTTTTTCAACACGATAATTGAGTACAATGATTTTGTATTCAGCTATGGTTTTGAAAATAATTTCAAAACTGCTCTTTTTATCATTAAAATTCTTGGCAGGCAATGGGGCTTTTTAGAGCCCTGCTGGCTGCCAAGAAACCAGGTTAAATGGAAGGCGCAAAGGTTGCGTTTGCTATTGTTTTCTTGGCCTATACAAGGAGGTTCTCATGAAAAGGTTATTTATTATCGCCGTGGCTTTTATTTGTTTTTCATGTTCTGTTTTTGCAGCAGGTCCAGCAAGCGTGTTGCAAGTAAGTCTAGCCGTTGATAGCCCCAAGGGGCAGGTTTCGGTAGGAGATCCAACCATCATGATTAAGTTCAATCTTAGTCCATCAGCCAACTGCTTAGTTAAAAAAGTAGAAGCTGAAGTTGTTGGTACGGGGAACGTTATTAGCGACTTCTTTTTTTGTCGAGCAGATGATTTAAAACAGATAACTGCTTATAAGAGTATTGAGGTCAATAACACAATAGCTTATAATACTGACTTTAACATTCCAGCCAATAACTCATCTGTATTCCTTGGCGGAGGAACTTTTCCGGTTCAGGCCGGAACGCTTCAAGTTGTTATTAGGCAAATCATTGCTCTTGATAACAATGGGAACGAAATGAAGGTTGAGGGTTTGCCTCTGTCTGGGGGCCTCTTAACTTTTACTAGCCTAGCTAAGGTTTGTCCTCAAGGTCAGATTGATCATGATGGCAAATGCATTTCTGTTCCGCCTAATCCACCCGAGCTTGGCTATCCAATCAATGGGGCCATTATGGGGATACCGCAAATGGATACCCCATATATGGGAATGGTGCCATTGGAGGCAATGGGCACAGCGAGGAGCTATATAGATATAAAAATAACTTCGCCAGTGCCTATTGTCCAAGCTCTACTGGATAACCAATTGACTGCTAGTGGATGGGTGATGACGGCAACCGAGGAAAAGGGCAGTTACTTTTTCTTAATAGCTGGTCCTCGTCCGTTTGGAGAAGAAGGTAAAAGCCACCCGGTTTTATATCTAAATTTCCAAGTAGCTGGTGGTCCAATGAAAGTTGGCATCACAGGCGAGGTGGATGGGAAGATTGTGGCAACCAGCGCAATGTTTACCCTTTATAAAAAGGGTGATGTAAATTTGGATGGAGATGTTTCTGTTGCAGATGCAATATTCCTTCTGGATTATTTAATCTCGCTTAAAACTTCTCGGCCGAATTCACTGACCATAACCCAATATACATCAGCCGATGTTAACTGGGATGGGACTGTTAACGTATTTGATGCGATTGGGATTTTACAGCTTATTACTGGTGTCATCTCTTCGTTTGATCAGTTGTCGGGAATGGGTGCGCCACCTAAAACGCCAAAATCTTTTGGTGTTATGGTGGAAGAGCTTGCGATCAAGGGTGCTAAACCTGAAGCGATAGCAATGCTTAATCGGCTCGCGCCAGTATCAGGAGCCAACAAGCTAGCTAAGACCTGGGGAAAGATCAAAATAGAGCCGTAAGGAGCGGCTCAGATATAGATTTCTATTGGGTGTTGATTGCCGAAAAATAAATCAACACCCTAAAAGTTTTTGAAATGATAATTGGTTGGATTGAAAAATGCAGCCAGCTATGGTTTTAAAAATTGGCTATTTTTCGAGGAGGGCGTGCAAACCGCACGCTCTTTTTTGATTTAGAAAAAACGAATATGGTTATATGTACTACGTTGTTTGCTATTGACAAAGATAGGCAGTTGTGTTAATGTTTAGCCATTGTTGTTCTTAAAACGTTCAACTTTTTTTGTGCAAAAGCACAGACAGGAGGTTTTCAATGGGAAACCAAGGTCAGAAGTGGTTTAATTTTAAGGTTGTTGGTGCTACATGCCCAATTGATGTAGCTGTAATGAGTGTGTTTGAAAAGGGGGCTGACGTGGAAACCGACAGGCCAACGTTTGAGGACCCTAAGGAGAGAGTTAAGGTTTTTCTCTTTGGCGAAGACAGCAGTGATAATAAGAATATGGTCATCATATTCAAAAAGATACCGCAATCTCCGCCATATCATGAGTTAAATTTGAGGTTTCCTAAAAACGCCTTGCTCGGTAGAGAGAGTGAGGATAAACCATTTGACATCAGAAATAAAGACCGGGACTACGGATATTGCTATTTGCGTATCCAGCCAGGTGCATATTTTGAAGGTGTCTATGTGGTGATTGATCACAAGATTTACAAAGTGTTCGCTAAAGAATATAGCGATGCTATAAAAGTATTCTTGTGGGAAAACCCAAGAGATTTTCCGGCCTATCTTAAAAGGAGATAGTGCTTGGTAGTCTAGAATTTAACTTTAATTCGTTTTTTGTGCTTATTGACTTGTCTGGATTAATCCGGAAAGAAAGTTGATTTAAATAAGCGCCCTCACGATGGCTACGGTGGGCATAGCAATTTAACAATCAACCATTTGTATCTTTGGCATAAATGAAAAATATGTACTGCATTCAACATGCGGTCTTTTTTTATTTAAGTGCGAGGTTATGAGGATATTGCTATTTGCGTGGTTTTGCGATAGAATTCAGTATAATTATTGATATATTTTGATATGCCCAACAATCATAAATTTGTTATTGAAGGTGGCGGGAAATTAGAGGGTGAGATTACGGTTAATGGCTCCAAAAATGCGGCTGGAGCGATTTTGGCTGCCACTTTATTAACTGAAGAAAAATGCGTTATTGACAATGTACCCAAAGTAACCGATATTTTAAATTTAGTAGAGATTTTAGAGGAAATGGGAGCAAAAGTGGAGTGGTTAAGCGAGCACAAATTAGCTATTGAGGCAGGCAACGGAGTGAGCCCAGAGAAAATTGATTTTGATAAATTTTCTAAATCTAGGGTTTCTGTTTTGTTAATCGGAGCCCTATTGGCTCGCTTTAAAGAGTTTAAAATTTCCCGACCCGGTGGGGACAGGATAGGACTTCGTCCTATTACCACGCACTTGCAAGCTTTGGAGGAATTGGGCGGCGATGTTAAAGAGGAGGGTGATTTTTATTATTTCAAAACCCATGTTTTAGAGGGCAAAGAGATTATTTTATCAGAATTCAGCGTAACGGCCACCGAAACAGTT
>JAQTPV010000011.1 GCA_028712605.1 Minisyncoccota bacterium
TGGCATAGCTAACTCCTTAAAGATTGTTACTATTCATAATGGGGTAGAGATTCAGGGAGATATATCCGATAAAGAATTATCAATACCCTTAAAAATTGTTTTTGTTGGTAGATTTGTGCCCCAAAAAGATCAATTGCTATTTTGTAAGGCTTTTTTAGGCTTAAAGTCAGAGCTAAAAGAACGGGCCCAAATTGCTTTTGTTGGCGATGGCCCATTGAGAAATAAAGTAGAGGGATACGTCAAGGCCAGTCAATTCTCTAATTATTTCCAATTTTTAGGGGAGTTAGGGCGGGACGATGTGTTTAAGGTTTTGAAGCAGTCAAACCTTTTTGTTTTAATCGCTAATTGGGAGGGCTTCCCACGCTCTATTTTAGAGGCTATGTCTTGTGGCTTGCCAGTGGTTGCTTCTGATGTAGGGGGGGTCAGTGAGGTGGTTGATGATTCTTGTGGCTTGTTAGTTAAAAGGGGAGATCTTGACGGTATTCAGCGAGCTCTTATGAAGATTATAGAAAGGCCCGAATTAATAAAAAAGCTTGGCCAAAAAGCCAAACAGAAAGTTGAAAATTCTTTTTCTTTAGACAAGATGCTTTCTAAAACAGAGCAGTTGTATCAGGAGATTCTTGCTAAGTGACCTCTATCCCTCTCCTTTAAAAAATAGTTGAAAGGTCTTCAGTAAAATCCCAAGGTCTAAGAAAAAAGACCTATTTTTTATATAAAAAAGATCATATTGAAATTTTTCCTGGGAATCCTCAATTGTTCTTGCATAGCGAAATTTTATTTGAGCCCAACCCGTGAACCCAGATTTAATAAGATGTCTTAAGTGGTAGTGGGGTATTGCTTTTTCCAATTTGGATACAAATTCAGGTCTTTCCGGCCGGGGGCCCACTAAGGTGATATCTCCCCAAAGCACATTGAGCATTTGAGGAAACTCGTCAAAATGCCATCTTCTCAAAGTCTTACCAACCTTAGTCACTCTTTTGTCCTCTTTGCCGGCCCATTGCGGTCCGGTTTTTTCAGCATCAATTTTCATAGATCTGAATTTCCAGAGCTTAAAAACCTTTCTATTTTTCCCCACCCTTTCTTGTTTATAGAAGACGGGTCCTCTATCCTCCGTTTTAATTAAAATGGCAAAAATAATCCAAAGGGGGGCAGTGATTATTAGTAAAATGAAGGATACTAAAAAATCACTCAGTCTTTTTAGGCTGTCGTAGGTTTTCTTTTCTGACTCTTTTAAGTTCTCTAAAAACCAAATTTGATTGACGAAATCAATTGGTATTTTTTGTAAAATAGTTTCATAGGCTTTAGCTAAATCCCAAATTTTAATTTTTAGATACAAACAATTATAAAGCTCGTTGGTTGCTTTATGATTTTCAGAGAGATCTTGAGCGATAATTAAAATATCTATTTTTTGCTTTTTGATTTGTGGGGCTAGGGTTTTGGAGTTATCTAAAAAACCGCAAAATTTGTAACCCATTTGCGGATCTGTTTGAAAGGAGTGTATGAGTTTTTCCGCTAGATGATTGCTCCCCAGAAAAGACACTCTTTGCAGGTATAGGGAAGAAAAAAAGGCGTAAAAGGCTCTTCTCCAAAACATTACCAGAAGGCCCAGCAATAAAATGTCTAATAATAGGTTGCTCTTTGGGGTGATACCAAAAAAGTCTACGAAATAGAAAAGCAAGATACCTATTCCTAAGCAAATAATGAGAGCCTGTCCCAATCGTGTCACCAGCTCTCTTTTTGGTTTAATAAGGTTTAAATCATAGAGACCGAAAATATAAAAGACAATGAACCAAATCAAATATAAGAGGCTGAAGGGCAGAATATGTTTTTCAAATATTGGCCAGCTGAACTCCGACCAAAAACCAGCCCTCACTGCCAAAAGGAGGGCTAAAAATGCGGCCACAACATCCCCTAAAATTAAGATAAATTGGCGAAGTCTCTTGGGCATATTTTTTCATTCTACCTAAAATTATGGAAAAAATCCATCTTTTTTGTTATTCTTAAGTTGCTTTTTTATTCAGTTTCCGTTATCATTTTTTATATGGGCAAAAAATCAAGACTCAAGAAACAGAAATATCAGGAGGGGAGTAATTATCCTCAAGGCGAAGAGAGGTCTGTCGCGGTTAACTCGCAGGCCTCATCTTCTTTAGAAAAGATTTTAGGCTATCTCATTAAAGTTGGCCTTTATCTTTCTACTTTAACACCCCTCATTCTATTTAATCAATTTTACTTCCCTTTTGTGGGCATTAAGAGTCTTTACTTTATGGCTTGCGCCCAAATAGCTTTTTTCCCTTGGCTAATTTTAATTTTCATTAATAAAAATTATCGGCCTAAGTGGAATGCGGTTTTGGCCGCTTTTATTTTATTTTTGAGTATCTTAATAGTTAGCTCTCTTATTGGAGTTGATTTTTCTCAGTCATTTTGGTCTAAGTTTGAAAGGATGACTGGTCTTTTGATGTGGTTGCATGTTTTCGCTTTCTTTTTAGTTTTAAGCTCCACATGGAAAACTTCAGTTTCTTGGAAGAAATTTTTTTTAGCCTCGGTTATGGTGTCCAGCATAGTGGCTCTTTTTTCTATTTTGGAAGCATTGGGATCAAAAACCTACTCTCTTTATTTTAAATCGCTTACTGACATAAAAAACAGTGTCTTCTTGGTGGCCTTGAAAAGCATGATTTTAGCCGATAGGGGTGGGCTAACTTTGGGTAATACATCTTTTTTGGGAACCTATTTGATGTTCAATTTCTTTTTAGCGGTTTATTTATTATTCTCAAACTGTAAAGTTTTCTTAGCTAAAAACCTTAAGTTAGTACTGGGGGCAGTCGCCGCGATTATTTTCTTTATTGGTCTATTGCTGTTTTATCAAGACTATCAAATGCTGCAAACTGACCTTTCGGCATTTTCGCTTCACGCCCAACCCTTAAGAGATCTGATGATTGCGGCCTTTGGTCTCCTGTCTTTTATTTGGCTTATTTTAGGCACGAGAGTTTTTGCTGTCTTAGCCATATTTTTAACTATAGTCTCTTTGTATTGGAATGAGGCTAGAGCGGCCTTAGGGGGGGCTGTAATCGGCAGTGGGTTAATCTTTTTGCTCTGGTTAGGGTTTAGCAATAGCGACGATAAAGCTTATCAAAAACAAACACGAATTGTAGGGATAACTTTGTTGGCCCTATTGACGATAGGTTTTTCAGCCGTTTTTCTATTAAAAAGGCAGTTATTTGATAATATCGTGGGATTACTGGGGCGTTATAACTTACAAATGGTTCTTTATCTGGCCTTAGGATCTTTAGTGGCTTTGGGTACTTGGTTAGCCATTAGGCCCTTAAGAGGAGCATCATTTGGTAAGGTAACAAAAATAATCGGCAGGGCCTTGTTGGGACTTAGTATTTTAATTGTTTTAGTGGTTTTGATTCTACTTTTCTTGCCCAATAATCCTGTACATAATTTATTTGGTCAGATGGGTGGCAATGCTCGCTTTGTCAATTGGTCTATTGCCTGGAAAGGATTTTCAGAAAGGCCAATCTTAGGCTGGGGCCCAGAGAATTATATTTTAGTTTTTCCTAAATTTTTTAACACTTGCTTATTCATATCAGAAGAGTGCGGTGGTGAAATCTGGTTTGATAGGGCTCACAACATTATCTTTGATACTCTAATCACTAGTGGGATTTTGGGCCTCCTGGCTTATTTGAGTATGATTTTAAGTGCTCTTTGGGTTCTTAGTAAAAGCTATTTTAAAAATCAAAAAGCCACATTTTGGGCCTTTGCTGTACCGGGCGCTACCTTATTGGCTTATTTTTTGCAGAACCTAACAGTCTTTGATATGGCTACGAGCTTAATGATGTTTGCTATAATACTTGGCTTTGCAGCCTCTCATAACCAGCAAGAAAGTAACAGGATGGGGGGGGTCAAACTAATTAATCATTTTCCAACGGGGGCTGTGGTTTTGACCTCTGTCTTATTTATTTTATGCTTTCTACTCTTTGTTGTGCAACCGATTAAAAGTGATGGAGGGGTAATTGAGGCCATGATTAAAGAGCAAGAAATGGGCAATTATGCTCGCCTTATGAAAGAGAACGATAAGATTGAGGAAGGCAGTAGCTTAACTCAAACACAGGAAGTTGATTTAGTAAATTTTGTAATCCAAAAACGCCAAGAACAATTGACGAAAATGAAAGAAACGTTGGGCGCTTCTCCTTTAGGGAAATACCAAATCAGGGAATTTTTTGCCCAGCAATTTGAAACAGCCTTAAGAGATCCAGTCTACAGTCATTATCTTAATTTGTCGCAGGGAGCTAATATGACGATTTGGCAACATTCAACCACTACCTTTGATTTTCTGATTAAGGAGCTAGAAAAAAGCATTAAGGAATCACCCTATGACTACAGGTCGGTGTTGCGATTAGCTAGCCTCTCTAGTCTTTATGCCAAGCTTGATTTTAGTAAATCGGATTTAGCCGAAAAGGCTTTTGTTGAAGGTATAAAACTCTCTCCGAACAATCAACAAAATTATTGGCTTTTAGCCCAACATCGTTTCTGGTTAGCTCAAGTTTTCGCTCAAGAGGGTCGGCCCAATATTGAATGGCAAAATAAAATAGAAGAGTCTTTGTCTTTTGCCAGGAAGGCTAAAGAATTAAATGAGAGGGTTTGGAATTCAAACGCCGTGCTTCTCTATATCTTGAAGTCAGCACAAGAATTAGCCCAAGCTAAAGGCGATCAAGCTTCAGCTCAAAAATATAACTCCTTGATGCAAAAAGAGATTGCCGATGCTTTAAGGATAAATCCTGCTTGGGAAAGTGACCTGTCTTCTTTAGGGCAACAATAATATCGTTAATAAAAATAGTTTGGTGGTATATCCGTTCAGTATATTTACCTGTATCCGATAACCTATTTTAACAATTCCAAAGACTATTTTTAAAATTTAATCATTGAAAATCATCAAAAAAGAATGTTCATCAACATTCTTTTTTGATTACAATTTTATTCAAAAATCTGTGGAAAACTCTACTTTGTTTTAATATTTAATTAATGTTAAAATTAACAAATATTTTCTTCTATTTCTTATGAGCATTAGTAGAAGACTAAAGAGCCTTTCAAGGACGCCAGGAATTTTTAGTTTCCTGATAATCTTTTCAGTTATTCTGCTTGGTTTATTCTGCTTTTCTCAAACTGCTCAAGCTTTCTCTTGTGACAGTGGTGATTTAAATACCACTTGTTATGTTTCCACTGCCCATGTCTTAAGTGATGGTGAAACCATCTCTGGTTCTGGAAACCTGGTTATCCAAGATGGTGGTAATTTATTGGGAACCACCACTGCTGCAGGAACTGCCTCTACTTCCTTTTCCATCAACATGACTGGTGATGTTACTATCCAAGCCAGCGGCACCATCACCACCAATGTTAACTTAACAGCTGCTAACCTCACTATTGATGCTGGAGGGTCTATTAATGTGAATGAGAGGGGGTATAAAGGAGGGATAAAAGGTAATGGCGCTGGTCCTGGTGGGGGCGAAGGAACAAGTACGATTCAATGGCCAGGAGCAGGGGGTGGTGCAGGATATGGTGGTAATGGGGGCATAGGCGGAAATGCTTTCCCCGGCTATGTCTTCGCTGGCGGCGATGGCTATGGCTCAACAACCCAACCAATAGACCTTGGCTCTGGCGGAGGTGGTGATTTTGGAGATAGTGGCTATGGCAATGGTGGGTATGGTGGCGGTGCAGTTAAGATATCTCTTACTGGAATCTTGACCATTAATGGTTCTATTACAGCCAATGCTTCAAGTGGCATTTACTCTGCTTGGGCCACTGGCGGAGGTGGTGCAGGTGGCAGTATTTGGATTACTGCTGGGACCATATCAGGGTCAAGCACTATTACTGCTAATGGCGGTAATGGAGCCTATTCAGGTAATGGAGATTATGGCGGAGGTGGCGCTGGAGGCAGAATAGCCGTTTATTACACTACTGACTCATCAAACTTTACCTATCGGGCTTTTGGGGGCACGTCTTCTGGCTTTAAGGGTGGAGCAGGTGCTATCTTTCTTAAAGCTGCAGCTGCAACCTATGGTGATTTAAGCATTGATAATAATAATATATCCGGAGCTAGCACCACCCTACCCACTAGCACAGTTATTACTTTGGATAATTTAATAGTTCGCAGGTCAGCTAACTATTTTGCCCCTTCCACAACTATCATTAATATAGCTAATACTGTTAATGGCAGCAGTTCTGGAGCTGCTACTATTGATGGCACCATATCTTTCCCAAGTACGGCGACTATTTATGGTGGGACTTTAATTATAAATGGTACCTCCAGCGGAGTCACAAATCTAACCGTAACAAGCAGCGCTTCAGTTATAAGCAACCCGACTGCTTCTTGGCCGGACTTAACGGATTTAACCATTGCTTCCTCTACTTTTTATTCAAATCAAAGCACTACGACCCCTTTAACTTTGAATAATGTTACTGTTAAAAATTTAGGTAATCTCACTCATTCAACTCACTCTGCGGCCCATCTTTACTCTATCAACTTAATAGTTAACAATGATTTAACTATTGAGTCAGGAGGATTTATTAATGTTAATGAGAGGGGATATGCTGGGGGAGTAAGAGCGAGTGGCTCTGGACCTGGGGGCGGCAATGGAACAAGCACTCTCTCTTGCTGTGCGTCGGGTGGGGGAGGAGCTTATGGTGGTAATGGCGGAAGTGGGGCTTCGTGTGGAGGAGGTGTTGGCTATGGTTCAACAACACAACCAATAGACCTTGGTTCTGGCGGTGGCGGTGATTATGGTGATAGTAGTTATGGTAATGGCGGGGCAGGAGGTGGTGCCATTAAGATATCTGTTACTGGAACTTTCACGAATAATGGCTCTATAACAGCTAATGCAACTAGTGGGATTCTAAGCGGATGGGCCAATGGCGGAGGTGGCGCTGGGGGAAGTATTTGGATTACAGCTGGAACCTTGTTGGGTAACGGAACTACTACTGCTAACGGCGGAAATGGGGCTTATGCATATAATGGAGATTATGCTGGCGGTGGCGGGGGAGGGAGAATAGCTGTTTATTATGCTACTGACTCGTCAAGCTTTATCTATCAGGCCTTTGGGGGCACGTCTAGTGGCTATAAAGGAGGGGCAGGAACAATATTCCTAAAATCAACGGCAGCTAATGGAAATTTAATTATTGATAATAACGGAACAGCGGGGGCTTCTACCACCCAAGCGACAAGCTCTTCTTTGACTGTTGATAATTTAATTATTCGGAATAGCGCTATTTATTATATACCAACGACTACGGTCATCTCTTTAGTTAATGGTTTTGCTAGCGGTACTGCCAATGCCTATCTTACTAATAATGGAAGCATAAATTTACCATCAGGAGCTATTAATATGTCAGGGGTGCCTATTACCGTGGTGAATGGTGGAATCATGAATAACGCCTCATCTACTTTTACCGTTAGTACTACTACTTTCACCAATAATGGGATCATTAATGATGTTACCAATTTAATTGTTACCTCAAGCTCTGTTTTTTATCAAAACGGTACTTTCTCCGCTGGCTTAACTGATTTAACAATTTCCAGCTCTACTTTTGAGTATCAAAATACTAATACCAGTACAGTTATTACCTTAAATACCTTAACTATTAACAATAAGGGAGTTTTAACTCATACTGCCAATACTACTTCATCACTTCACGCATTAAACTTATTGGTTAGTGATCTGGATATTCAACCAGGAGGTTATATTAATGTAAATGGCAAGGGTTATGCGGGTGGTTCTGATTCAGGCAATGGCTATGGTCCTGGCTCTGGTTCCGGATATAGCGGTAGCGGTAGCTCAAGTATTGGCGGTGGCGGCGGAAGTCATGGCGGCGATGGTGGTAAGGGAAACTATCTTACCACTGAAGTTGCTGCGGGCCTATCTTATGGCAGTACCACGGTTCCAATTGACCTTGGCTCTGGTGGGGGTTCTGGGAAATATGGCGCTTGGTCTGCTGGCGCTGGTGGCGCAGGCGGTGGAATAGTGGAATTAAACGTGACTGGCACTTTAACCCTTAATGGTTTTATTACAGCTAATGGCAGTGATGGGGCTAAAACAAGTAGTTATGGAGAAGGTGGAGGTGGGTCGGGTGGCAGTATCTATATTACCGTTAATACCCTGACTGGCAATGGCACTACCACAGCCAACGGTGGTAATGGCGCCGGTAGTTATTCTGGCGCAGGCGGCGGTGGCAGAATTGCTATTTATTACACCACGGATAATTCTTCAACTACCAAACAAGCCTTTGGCGGTGGCACTACTGGCTATCGCAAGGGGGGGGCTGGTGCTATCTTTCTTACAACCACTGGTGCGCCTAACGGAGACTTAATTATTGATAATAATAATACGAGTGCTTGTACTACCACCCAAGCAACCAGCACTTCTTTTACAGTTAATCATATAACTGTTAAGAATGGAGGCATCTATTATATACCGACTGCTACCACTTTGTCTTTGGTAAGTGGCTTTGCCAGCGGCACTGCCAATGCTTATTTAACTGTTGGGGGTACGTTAAGCTTGCCTACAGGAGCTACCGATATCTCTGGAGCTTCTTCCATCATTAATAATGGGATAATAACGAATTCATCCGCTTCGTTTACTTTTAGTTCAACCACCCTTACCAATAATGGCAGTATTGAGAATATTACAAATTTAATAGTTACTTCCAGCGCTACTTTTTATCAAAATGGCACCCTTACAGCCGGCTTAACTGATTTAACAATTTCCAGCTCCACTTTTGAGTTTCAAAATCTAAGCACTACCACCAGTTTTTCACTTAATAATTTAACTATAAAAAATAAGGGAATTCTAACTCATACTGCCAATACCACTTCATCAAACTATGCCCTCAATTTAATCATCACTAATTTAGATGTTCAATTGGGAGGCTATATTAATGTGAATGGAAAGGGTTATGCTGGCGGTTCTGACGGAGGAAATGGTTCTGGCCCTGGCGCTGGCTCCGGATACAGTGGCAGTGGTAGCTCAAGTCTTGGCGGTGGTGGCGGAGGCTATGGCGGTAACGGAGGCTATGGAAATTATCTTACAACCATTGTCGCTGGGGGCTTGCCTTATGGCAGTACCACGGTTCCAATTGACCTTGGCTCTGGTGGAGGTTCTGGGAAATACGGCGGGAACCCTGCGGGTGCTGGTGGTGCAGGTGGTGGAATAGTGGAGCTAAACGTGACTGGCACCTTGACCCTTAATGGTTTTATTGTGGCTAATGGCAGCGATGGGGCTAAGACAGGCAGTTATGGTGATGGCGGTGGCGGTTCGGGCGGCAGTATCTATATTACCGTTAATGCTTTAGTTGGGGGTGGCACTACCACGGCCAATGGTGGTAATGGAAGTGCTAGTGGCTATGCAGGGGCAGGCGGTGGCGGTAGAATTGCTATTCATTACACCACGGATAATTCTTTAACTACCAAACAAGCCTTTGGCGGTGGCACCACTGGTTATCAAAAAGGAGGGGCTGGAACAATTTTCACTAAATCCTCAACAGACATTCTTGGCAGTCTTATGATGGATAATAATAATGTTGCAGGAGCTAGCACTACTCAACCATCTGGTTCATCATTGGTGTTGGGAAGCATAGTTGTTAGAAACGCCGCTTATTATTTAATTCCTTCTGATGCAACCTTAATTATTGCTACCTCCAGTGTTTCTGTAAGTTCTACTGCTAATGGACTTTTAATAAATAATGGTACGCTGATTACGCCCTCAAGCTTTACCATTAATAATCTAACTTTAAATAATAATGGGGCTATTAGCACTTTAACTAATCTGACTGTGGCCAGTTCCACTTTCTATCAAAACGGCTCCATTCCTTCTTTAACCGATTTAACCCTTGAAGCTTCCAGTACCTTTGAATATCAAAACTTAAGCACAGTTACCAGCGCTACTTTAAGCAACCTCACTATTCAAAACGGAGGGGCCCTAACGCATACAGTTAATAACTCTACGCAGATTTATTCACTTAATTTAGTTATTAATAATAATTTAGACATTCAATCCGGAGGGTCCATCAGTGTTAGTGGTAAGGGATATGGCGGAGGCGTGCTCGGGAGTAATGGCAATGGCTATGGTGCTGGCCTTGGGTGGTACAGTTCAGGTACTAGTAAGGGCGCTGGCGGTGGAGGTTATGGTGGAGCGGGTGCTAATGGTAATGCTACTACTGGCGGGCCAGTTTATGGTAATTCAATCCAGCCGACGGACCTGGGGTCTGGTGGCGGATCCGCGCGTTACAATGATTCTTACTATGGCTATGGAGGGGGTGGCGGTGGTTTTGTTAAAATTGTCAACAGCGGTACAACCACTATTAATGGCTCTTTGATATCTAACGGTAGTAATGGCACTCGTAGTAGTTCTAATTTTATGGATGGCGGTGGCGGTTCGGGTGGCAGCATTTATTTAATTACCAATGTTCTATCTGGCAATGGAACCACTTCGGCTAATGGCGGGGATGCTGGAGGTGGTTACGGTGGAGGCGGTGGCGGAGGCCGCATTGCCATTTATTACACCACTAAAACCTATAGTGGCGTTATCACAGTTAACGGCGGAACAGGCTATGCTACTGGAGCCACTGGAAGTATTACTGAAGATGGTACTCCTCCTGTTTCAACCAGCACTCCCCTTTGTACTATTGTTGGTAACAGCTGCACAGCCTATGGCTCAAGCTCCTCTCCTCAATGGGTTTATGATTTGCAGACATTATCTGGTACGGCCTCGGACACTGAATCTGGATTAACCAAGGTAGAGCTTTCAATCAAAGATACCACTACTAATCTTTGGTACGATAATTCTTTGAACACTTTCTCCACTGGTACAGAAGTCTGGTTCCAGCCAACAGGCACCACCACTTGGTCACACAATGCTTCTACTATTCCCTGGACCCGTGACCATGTTTATCAGTTAAAAAGCAAGGCGACTAATGGTGGGGATGTGGCTGAAAGCTCTCCAGGTACTTTAACTTTTAAATACGCTTACTCTAATTATCCCCCCATTATTTCCAATGCCTCATCAACCCAGGCCACCAGTGGAGTAGTCAGTACCAGTTTTGATATTACAGATTATGAACAGACCACTTCTACCATTCAATACTTCACTTACATTGGAACGTACTTAACAGATGATCTGGCTAATGATGCGACTACCTCGCTGACTGTTAATGATACAACCTATCTGCCAACCTCTAGTGTTGTTTTAATTGATAATGAAATTATTAATTATGCCTCCAGCACCACCACAACCTTAAATGACTTAACCAGGGCAGCCAGCTCTACTACTGCTGCCACTCATGCTTCAGGAACTAGTGTCTGGATTAAATATTTGAATACTTCAGGCGATCTTGGTTCTACCACCAATGCTAATGACAAACTAATCACTTGGACCCCAGGTACTTTGTTGAGCGGTTTCTACTCCACCACCTCTCAAATTAAAATCTATGCTGATGACAACACTGGAACCAGTACCAGTGTTTCCAGTTCAGCTCATACCATCACCTTAGACTTTAAGGGTCCAGTTATTTCCTCAATCAATGCTGGCAGTATCAATACCAGTACGGCCACCGTCACTTGGACTACCGATGAAGGAGGAGATTCTTACGTTGTTTACTCCACCACCTCTGGCTTTACCAGTGGCACCAGGACAGGATCAGGTGCTGCCACAACCTCTCATTCAGTAGCCCTTTCCTCTTTAGCTTCAGGTGCTACCTATTATTACAAAGTAACTTCCAAAGACAGCCTAAGTAATAATTCCACCTCCTCTGAACAAAACTTTGCCACCTTAAATCAAGCCGGCTCTTTAAGTAATGTAGTGGTCAGTCAAACCTCTACTGGTCAAGTGGTGGTTACTTATGATATCGCTGACCCTGATTCTACCACCAGCTTAGTCTACCTTTTCTTTGATGTTGGTATTACTTTAAGCGACACCTTAACAGCCACCAACACAACCTCCATGACGGTTTCTGATACCTCTAACATCGCCACCTCAGGCGTTATCATGCTGGGAGATGAAATTATCTCTTACACCTCCAAGTCAACTAGTACCTTAGATAACTTAACCAGAGCAGCGAGCTCCACTGAAGCAGCCACTCATAACTCTGGCTTGGTGGTTTGGTTGGATAACTTAACGGTTACCACTGAGGCTGGTGTCGTGAATGGTACGGACCAATCCATTACCTGGAATATCCAAGATGATTTCACTGGCCTTGATTCTTCCACCACTAAAATTCAAGTGGTGGCCCTTGATGACTCCAACAATTTAACCAAGCAAGAATCCTCGGTCTTTAATGTTGATACTCAAGACCCCACTGTTTCCACCACTACCCTGACCGCCACCAGCGTCACCTATCAGTCAGCGGTTGTCACCTGGACCACTGATGAGAGTTCTAATTCTTACGTTGTCTACTCCACCACTTCTGGTTTTACCTCGGGGACCTTGGTTGGTCAGAATGAATCAGCCACCTCACACTCAGTCACCATTTCTTCCTTAACTGGTGATACCACTTACTATTACAAGGCTGTTTCCTCTGACTCCTATAGTAATCAAGGAACCTCTACCGAACAGAGTTTTACCACCCTGTCTGCTCCAGTTACTCAAGCCACTAGCACCCCAGCGAGCACCTTAATGGTTATTCCACCGGCTCCTCCACCACCAGAGCCTCCGCCTCCACCAGAAGAACAACCAGAAACACCTCCAGTGGAGCTAGACCAAGGTCATCAAGATAACAATAATCAAGGATCAGACCAAGGCCATAACAATCAAGGTGGCAACAATCAAGCAGAACAATCAGAAACACCTCCATCAGAAGAACCATCTAATCCACCTTCAGGCAATGGAGCTCCAGTTCAGCCACCCTCACCTCCTCCAACTGCTCCACCGCCAGCCAATAATCATCGCACCCTCTTTGATTCTATTAATGAAGGGTTACAGCAAACTGCCCAGGAGTTAAGTCAGGCTGTTAATGCTGTTAGCTCTGGCGTCCAAGGCTTGGTAGAGTTAGTGAGGCAACCATTCAAGCAGGAAGGATCATCGGGCCCATCAGAAGCAGCATCAACCAGCGCTTCCTCTTCTTCACCCCTGGAAGTCATAAAGAATGTTATCAATAATGTTAAGCGATTCATCAGAACACCGCTTGGTTTATTAAGCACCAGGGCCATCTCTACGGTTGGAGTGACAGCTGGTCTTGGCATGATGATCTCTAACCTCTTTGTGAATCCCATTTCCCTTAGTGAATTCTTCCTACTGCCTTTGAGATTGTGGGCAGTCGTCTTAATGATGCTGGGTCTGAAGAAACGCAAGAGACCTTGGGGTGTGGTCTATGACAGTCAAACCAAACAACCTTTGGATCCAGCCTACGTGGTTTTAAAAGATGCTTCAGGCAAAGAGGTAGGGGATTCTTTTACTGACTTAGATGGCCGTTATGGTTTCTTCACCCAGCCAGGCAGTTACCTCTTAGAAGCTAACAAAACCAATTACCAATTTCCTTCCCAGAAACTACTTGGTCAGACCAAGGATGTGATTTATGATAACCTTTACTTTGGGGAAGCCACTCAAATCGCTCAAGCTGGTGAAGTGATTACTAAAAACATCCCCATGGACCCAGTGAAGTTTGACTGGAATGAGTTTGCCAAGAGAGATCAAAAACTAATGAAGTTTCATTCCAAGTTGGATATTATGTTGAACTCTAAGTTAGCCCGTATCCTCTTTGGCCTCGGTTTCGTCGTCTCTATTATTGCCCTATGGGCTGCTCCTTATCCCTACAACCTGATTATCTTTGGTTTGTATGTTTTGCTTCTAATCCTGCGGAAGCTCGGTTTAAAACCCAAGACCTTAGGTCGGGTCCTTGATTTAAATACTGGCACCCCTTTGTCCTTTGCTATCTTAAGAATCATCTCTCCAGCTGAAAACAAGGAGATGTTTCAGAGGGTCTGCGATCAACTGGGAAGATATTACTGCTTAGTTCCGCCTGGTAAGTACTACATCAAGATTGAAAGAAAAGACCAAGACGGCTCTTACTTACCAGTCTTCACTTCTCCCTTAATTGATGCTGCCAATGGCATTATTGATAGGCAGTTTGGGGTGTAGGAAGGCTTGGGTATTGACAAAATAGAGATTATCTGCTAACATTGAGCCATAAGTGAGGAAACTCTTATAGGTTGGTAGAAAACCCCGCAAGGGGTCTTTTACTTTACTTCAGGCGACAAAAGTGCCCCTTAAGGGGCACTTTTGTATTCAGCAGTGTTAAATAACTTAAAATCAGGTTGCAACTTTTGAGGACTTGCCCTACAATAAAAGTGGGTCGGAGCAGGTCCTCACTTTAAACCTATAGGAGGTTAAACCCTCCGGCCCACTGTAGCTTTTTTACTTAGACTATCGTAAGTTACCTTATGATCACCGAGCGTATTAGAAGAAATGTTCCGCTTAAAGAATATACAACTTTCAAAATAGGCGGACTAGCAAAATATTTTTTAGAAGCAAAGAATAAAGAAGAATTGATGGCAGGAATTCAGTGGGCGAAGCAGCAAGGACTGCCATTTTTTATTTTAGGCGGAGGCAGTAATCTTTTAATTTCCGATGAAGGCTTTGACGGCTTGGTCCTAAGAATATCTTCGGACGGTTTTCAGTTTGACGGTGAGAGGTTGAAGGTTGAAGCTGGTGCTAATTTATCTTTAGTTGTTAATGAATGCTTGAAGAAGAGATTATCGGGCCTTGAATGGGCGAGCGGTATACCAAAAATAACAGTCGGGGGGGCTGTCTATGGGAATGCAGGCGCTTTTGGGGTAACTTGTGCCGATATGATTGAGAGCGTTGAGTTGCTAGACACTGACACTATGACCATAAAAACAATTAGTTTTGAGGAGTGCCAGTTTGATTATAAAGAGTCGATTTTTAAAAAGAACAAAAACTTGATTATCCTATCCGTTGTTTTTCGTTTAGAGGCTAAGGCGGCAGAAGAAATTGAGAAAGAGATTAAGAGGGCTTTATTTTATAGAAGAGAGCATCATTCATCAGAGCCTTCGGCTGGTTCTGTGTTTAAAAATCCTTTTCAAATTCCTGCTGGTGAATTGATTGAAAACTGTGGGTTAAAAGGTAAAAGAATCGGCAACGCTCAAATTTCCCTAAAGCATGCAAATTTTATCGTTAATTTAGGAGAGGCTAAGGCGCAAGACGTTAAAAATCTAATTGACTTAGCGAAAAAGGAGGTGCAAAATAAATTTAATATTTTATTAGAGGAAGAAGTTCAATATTTGGGATTTTAATTATGGGAATACTATCTAAAATTTTTGGCGATCCTAATCAAAAGCTCGTGCAGAAGGCGCAGGAGGTTGTGGTTAAAATAAACTCCCTGGAAAAGGATTCAGAGAAGCTTTCCGGTGAAGATCTAAAAAAGAAAACAGCTGCATTTAAAGAGTATTTAAGCAGGGAGGAAGTCTTGGATGACATTTTGCCAGAGGCTTTTGCCTTAGTCAGGGAGGCGGCCAAAAGAACCTTAACCCAGCGCCATTTTGATGTCCAGTTAATCGGTGCTTTAGCCTTGCATCAAAATAAAATCGCAGAAATGAAAACGGGCGAGGGCAAAACCTTATCAGCTACGCCGGCGATTTATTTGAACGCTTTGACTGGCAGAGGGGTTCACGTGGTAACAGTGAATGATTATTTAGCCAAGAGAGACGCTGTTTGGATGGGGCAAATTTATAATGCTTTGGGGTTAACTGTTGGCTGTATCACCGGTCAAGGTTCCTATTTATATGACCCTCAACTAGAAAACGTTGAAGAAGATAAGGAAAGGGATAAGGTGGGCAGCTTTAAGGTGGAGGAAAGTTATTTAAGAAAGTGTAATAGAAAAGAGGCTTATGCGGCGGATATCACTTATGGCACCAATAATGAATTTGGCTTTGATTTTTTGAGAGACAATTTAGTTTTTAATAAAGAGGAAAAAGTGCAGCGAGGTTTTTATTTCGCCATCGTTGATGAGGTAGACTCTATTTTAATTGATGAAGCCAGGACTCCTTTAATTATCTCCCAGCCGGATGAAGAGTCGTCCAAGATGTATCAAGAGTTTTCTCGCCTTACCCCGGCCCTAAAGGAAAATGCTGATTTTAATATTGATGAAAAAATGAAAGTTGTGACTTTAACGGAAGAGGGGATTTTGAAGGTGGAGAAAATGCTGGGGGTTGAAAATATTTATACTGATAAAGGCATTAATTACGTTCACCATTTAGAGGAAGCTTTAAAGGCCCAATTTCTTTTCCAAAGAGACCGAGATTATATAGTGAAAGATGGAAAGGTGATGATTGTGGATGAGTTCACCGGCAGGCTTTTGCCTGATAGGCGTTATTCAGGGGGGTTACATCAAGCCATTGAGGCTAAAGAAAGGGTGCAGGTTCAGGCTGAATCTAAAACCTTAGCCACTATAACTTTTCAAAACTATTTTCGTTTTTACGAAAAGTTAGCCGGTATGACTGGTACCGCCTTAACTTCAGCTGAAGAGTTCGACAAGGTGTATAAATTGGGAGTCGTGGTGGTACCAACCAATAAACCCAATGTTAGAAAAGATTTATCGGATATGGTTTATAAAACTACTTCTGCGAAATTCAAAGCCATTGCTTTAGACATTAAGGTTAGGCATGAAAAGGGTCAGCCGGTTTTGGTGGGTACTACTTCTATTGAGAGAAATGAGTATTTGGCAAAACTTTTACAACGGGAAGGTATCCCTTGCGAGGTTTTAAATGCTAAGCATCATGAGCGGGAGGGTCAAATTATTGCTCAAGCCGGCAGGCTAGGGCAAGTAACTGTGGCCACCAATATGGCTGGCCGCGGTGTTGATATCATCTTGGGTGGTAATCCACCAGACCTTAGGGAGGCTGAACAGGTGAGGCAAGCGGGGGGACTTCACGTGATTGGCACTGAAAGACATGAGGCCAGGAGAATTGATAACCAGCTAAGGGGCAGGTGTGGTCGTCAGGGCGACCCCGGCTCTTCGCAGTTCTTCATTTCTTTGGAAGATGATTTGTTAAGGGTTTTTGGGGGAGATCGCATCAAGGCCATGATGGATATGCTGCGTTTAGAAGAAGATCAACCCATATCCGCTAATATTTTATCCGGGGCTATTGAGAGGGCCCAAGAGAAAGTGGAGGGGCTTAATTTTGATTTGAGAAAACATATCCTGGATTATGATGATGTTATTTCTAAACACCGCAATCGTATTTATGCCTGGCGAGGAACGGTGTTACAGAGCGGCTACGATGGTTTAAAAAACTTATTTCTGGAGACCATTGAAAAGGAATTAAGAAGGATTGTTTCTTTTCATCTGCAGGGCGGTATTGATTATGAAGAAATTGGCGAAGAGGTCAGAACCATGTTCCTGGTCGGAGAGGATTTTAAGATAAGGTCAAGGCAAATCAATGAGCCACCCGAGATAGTTAGCTTTTTACTGCAACAGGCCCAAGAGGCTTTTTCTGAAAAAGAGAAGCAAGAAGGTCAGGATAATATGGTGCAAATTCTAAAATTTGTATTCTTGAAAACCATTGATTCCTTTTGGACCGAACACTTAGAGTCACTGGAACATCTACGTGACTCTGTGAGGCTAAGAGCCTATGGAGGCAGGGATCCTTTGGTAGAGTACAAGACCGAGAGCCATCATTTGTTTAACGAAATGTTGGCGGTTGTGGAATCGCAGATTAGCCGGACATTTTTTAAATTGGCTATTAAAAGTTGAGATTGCATAAATGACAATTTTGTGTTAATTTAAAAAATATGAAAAAATTTCTTGCCTGGAGATTGATATTTATTATTGCTTTAGCTATCTTTGTTTTCAGTGTAGTTTTACCTCAACCAGTTAATTGGGTGACTAGTAGTGCTAATATAGGTATTAGGAAGGTTTTAGGTGAGGAAACCACTTTGCAAATTCCAGCTATTCCCAGTGTTGCTTTTAAGCTGGGCTTAGACTTACAAGGAGGGAGCCGTTTAATTTATGAGGCTGATTTAAAAAACGTTGCTAATCAAGATAAAAAAGAGGCTATGGCTGGTTTGCGTGATGTAATTGAGAGAAGAGTTAATCTTTTTGGTGTGGCTGAACCCATCATTAATACCCAAGAGGTGGGGGGCGTTTTTCGGCTCAATGTTGAATTAGCCGGCGTTAAAGATGTTAATCAAGCTATTGAAATGATTGGTAAAACACCCTTTTTAGAATTTAGAGAAGAGAAGCCTCAAGAGGAAATGGACAAAATTCTAGCCAAGAGAAAAGAATTAGAGGGCAAGCAGAGTATGGAAGAAATTAAGCAGGTGCCTGGTTGGGAAGTTGCTTTTGAGGAACTTTATAATCCCACAAAACTAACTGGTCAATATCTAAAAAGGGCTGCCCTGGAGTTTAATTCTAATACTTTTGAACCAGAGGTCAGCCTAGAGTTTAACGATGAGGGCGCGAAACTTTTTGAGGAGCTGACTGAGAAAAATGTGGGCAAAAGACTGGCTATTTACATAGATAATGTTGCTATTTCTGAGCCTATGGTTAATGAGAAAATTAGTGGAGGGAAGGCCCAGATTTCCGGCCGTTTTACTGAAAAAGAAGCCAAAGAATTAGCCCGCAACTTAAATGCTGGCGCTTTACCCGTTCCGATCAAGCTGATTTCTCAAACCACAGTCGGCCCGACTTTGGGGGCAATTTCCTTACAAAAATCCTTGTGGGCCGGTCTTTACGGATTTTTATTTGTGGTTATCTTTATGGTTATCGTTTATCGCTTCTCTGGCTTTTGGGCCTCTTTGGCTTTATTGCTTTACGCCGGTATTTTACTTTGTTTATTCAAGTTAATACCGGTTACTTTGAGCTTAGCTGGTATTGGGGGTGCCATTTTGTCAGTAGGTATGGCTGTTGATGCTAACGTTTTAATTTTTGCCAGAATGAAAGAAGAGCGAAGAAAAGGTGAAAATTTTACCCAAGCTTTGGAAGCAGGCTTTAACAGGGCCTGGCCTTCTATTAGGGACAGCAACGTAACCACTATTTTAATCGCTGTGATGATGTTTATTTTCGGCACTAGCTTTGTTAAGGGTTTTGCTTTCACTTTGTCTTTAGGTGTCTTAGTGAGTATGTTTTCGGCTTTATTCACCACTAAAACCTTGATGAGGATTCTTATCGGGACGCCTTTGGGGAATCTTAAATGGCTTTGGTAATCTTTTAATTATGCGTTTACAATTTGTTAAGTACCGCAGAATTTTCTATACCCTTTCTCTAATCCTGACTGTTTTGAGTTTGGTGGTTATTTTAATTTTCGGATTGAAATGGGGCATTGATTTTACGGGTGGTAGTCTAATGGAGTTTGGTTACAAACAGCAGGCTCCTTCCCAGGAGGTTATTTCTGAAAAGTTAAGGGGTGTCGGGCTAGGGGATTTTTCCTTACAAAAAGCAGGAGAAAATAAGTTTATACTGAAAACTAAAAGCATTGACGAGAAAACACATCAAGATATTCTGTTGGCCCTGAAGGCCTTAGGCGATTTTGATGAGGGGGCCGGTAGCTTTGAATCGATTGGCCCAGCGGTTGGGGCTGAAATGAGAAACAAAATTCAAATAGTAGTTATATTGTCCATTCTTGTGATTTTAGTTTATATCGCCATAAGTTTTCGAAGAGTTTCTCGACCAGTTAAGTCTTACATCTACGGCTTAACCAGTATTATAGCTTTGGTCCATGATGTTTTAATTCCCTTGGGCATTTTCGTTATTTTGGGAAAAATTTATGGCGTTGAGGTAACTATTCCAATTATTACTGCCTTATTGACTGTATTTGGTTATTCTATTAATGATTCTGTGGTGGTTTTTGATAGATTAAGAGAGAATTTGTTGCGCTCTAAGGCGGTCAACTTTGAAACCGCGGTTGATGATAGCCTTAATCAAACTCTTGGTCGCTCCGTCAACACTTCTGTCACTGTCTTAATAACCCTATTTGCCATTTTCTTTTTTGGTGGGGAGACCTTGCGCTTCTTTTCTTTAGCCTTAATTTTGGGCATTGGTTTTGGCACCTATTCTTCTATTTTTATCGCCACTTTGCTATTGTTTAGTTTTTATCGATTTCAAGAAAAAAGGAAGGGGAGATGAAGTGGACAATTGACAAATTGGCTGTTCTATGTTTATATATAAGAATATGGCTATTAATAATTTAAAGCCACAATTTAATTACTCTCAAATTTGTTTAGAATTATTAAATAATCTGCCTGAACGTCAAAGGCAAGTTGTTGGGAATAGATTTGGGTTAATCGGCCAGGACCCTCAAACTTTACAGGAAATTGGAGATAGCTTTGGTATCACTAGAGAGAGGGTTCGCCAGATAGAAAAGGAAGCTCTTAGTCGCTTGACTGAATATCAATCCCAAAAACAGATAAAGGAAATTTTAGCCTTTTTTAATGATTATTTCAGGCAGAATGGTGGAGTCAAAAGAGAGGATTTGCTTTTAGCTGATTTGGCTGGGGAGTCAAACCAGCATAGTTGCGTTTATTTTCTCCTAGTGTTGAGTGACCCTTTCCATCGCATCGCCGAGAGCGAAGAAAATTATTCTTTTTGGTCATTGGAGGAAAATATTCTGGGGAGACTTTTGGCCACCCTCCAAAGCGCTAAATCAATTTTTGAAGATGAAAAAAGACCCTTGCCCCCAGAAAACATTTTATTGGTTATGAAAGGGGAACCAAGAGATTTTATCTTATCCTCTTTAGAGATTGCTAAAAACATTGAGGAGGGACCTTTGGGTGTTTTTGGCTTAGCTGATTGGCCGGAAATTAAGCCTAAAGGAGTGAAAGATATGGCCTATTTAGCTTTAAAGAAAAAAGGCGAGCCATTACATTTTAGAAATATTGCTGACATTGCGAATGATCTTTTACGGCCTAATTCTTTTAAGAAAGTCTTGCCTCAAACTCTTCATAATGAATTGATTCGGGATGAACGATTTGTGCTGGTCGGCAGAGGTATTTATGCTTTGAAAGAGTGGGGTTATAATAATGGTACAGTGAGAGAAATTATTATTCATTTGATTAAAAATTCTGAAAGTGGCTTAACAAAGGATGAAATTATTAAGGGAGTTTTAGGGCAACGTCTGGTTAAGCATAATACCATTCTTCTGAATCTCCACAATAAAAAGCACTTCTTGAGAAATCAGGAGGGCCGCTATGTCCTTGATAAAAAATCCTAATGTTTTTTATGGCCTCCTTTTCCTTAGCCATTAAAACTTTTACAGTTTTAGCCTTACTTTTTTTTGGAATTTTTGCTTATACCTGTTTGTTGTGGACTAACCGAGACAAAACTAAGCTTAGCAATATTATGGGCGCTATCGCTGTTTCTTTGATCTATACCTTTCAGATAACTGTTTGGTGTACTATATTTTTTGTGGCCGCTTATCTTGTCGCCTTTTATTGGACTAAATTTTCTTAAGAAC
>JAQTPV010000046.1 GCA_028712605.1 Minisyncoccota bacterium
CCGCTCTTCCGATCTTTTGGGGCACAAATCTACCAACAAAAACAATTTTTAAGGGTATTGATAATTCTTTATCGGATATATCTCCCTGAATCTCTACCCCATTATGAATAGTAACAATCTTTAAGGAGTTAGCTATGCCATAATTTAATGCTAACTTCTTATCATAATCTGAAACACAAATAATCTTTTCGCAAAACTGGCTAGCCAGTTTTTCGGCCAAAGCAATTGGATACTTTCTAAAAAAAGGTGTGCCACCGGCAAACCCCCACCCATGTGCCGTAAATATAGTAGGCACCTTATTTCTAATGCCCATCCTAGTCCAAAAACCAGCTGCAGTACTGTGACAGCTAATTAAATCGGGCCGGAAATCCCCTACCGTTTTTTTGATTTCTTTTATGGCTAAGATGCCCCTAAAGGGATTAAAAGAATTGGCTAAAAAAGGATTGGGGTAAAACTTAATGCCTGCCCTTTGAAGCTCTTTACCTAGCCACCCACCCGGCAAAGCCATTACTGCTACTTGATGACTATTATGCTGCAAATAATTACTCAATTGCCAGATATGAGTTTGAGCCCCGCCAGCCTCTGATTTAGTTATGAGATACAAAATTCTCATTTTTCAATGGAAATTAAATGATTTTTTTTACCCGAGCGATAAGCCGCCTCCATAATACTTTGTACCCGTAAGCCATCGGTAAAATCCGGTTTGACCACTTGCTTATTTTTAATAGCCGCAATAAAAAGTTGAGCTAAGTTTTGAAGGGCCGCTATGCGCCCATCACTAACTAAAGACTCCGCATCTTGATAAATTAAATCCCTCTTGGCTTCCCCATGGCTTAACCATAAAGAAAAACCCGACAATGGGTCTAAGCTTTGATTTTCCAGAACAGCAGTCCCTTTCTCGCCGATTACCTCCCAACGGTGCACACTACTACCACAACTAGCATTACCAATAATCATAGCTACTCTTAGGCCCTGCTCGTTGACTAAAAGCAAGTGCGCTAAATCATCAGCCGGATGACTACCCTGGGGTGCAAATTTTTGGGTAGCACGAGAACTAAGATCAGCGCCAACCTTACTCATAGGCCCCACTAACCATTCTAATAAATAAAATAGGTGAGAACCCAATAAAGAAACGGCGCCTCCTAACTGCTTAACATCAGTTTTCCAGCACCAAATTCTTTGGCGTTGAGCATAAGAATTAGTTAGCCACGTGACATTAATATGTTGGATGGGGCCCAAAGTATCCTGGTTGATAATTTTTTTCAAGCTCTGAAAGGCAGGGCCTTCTGAAAATTCAAAATCAACCAAGGCAGTCTGCCCTTTAGCCAACTTGGCTAAAAGACGAGCATTCTTTAAGGAATCGGCTAAGGGCTTCTCGGTCAAAACGGCTAACCCTCTCTTGAGCGCCAGCTCGCAGGCTTGGGCATTTTTTTGAGGGGGCAAAGCTAAGCTAACTGCATCCAAATCAGGATGTTGCAAAAGGGTTTGGAAACTCTCAAAGGCAAAGTCAATATGATATTTTGTAGCTAATTCCTGGGCCTTAACCAAGTTTTGATCAGCTACAGCCACAACCTTGACACCATCAATATTCTGCCAAACCGGCAAATGGACAACCGCACCAAACCCCAAACCAGCAATGCCCAAACGAACGTCATTATTATCCGACATATAAAAAATTATTCCGAAATTTTAACAATTTCTTTAATTAAAGAATCAACGGCAGCTTCTGGTTCAAATTTTTCACAATAAAGCTGTTTAGCCTTTTCAACGAGAGCCCCTGCCTCATCTTGGTCATCAAAAGCTAATTTCATTTTAGCTACAAAGCCTGGTCCGTCATGAGCCAAATAGCAATTCTCACCATCTACTAAATCAGGATTACCCAGGGCGGTATTCTGATGGGCAATCACTAAACTGCCCGCGGCCATGGCTGTAATAATTCGGCTACGGTTGCCCACTGGAACATCAATGGGCACTATTACAGCATGGCAGGCCGCCATTAGTCCCTCTAAATCTTTAACAAATCCCAAATATTTAATCTCGGGCTTATCCGCTAAATCTTTTTTAACCCAATCGGGCAAGCCATGCGAACCGCAAAGTAAAATTTGAAAGCCACCCCCTCCCCATATTTTGACTAAAGATGGATAAACTTCTTGCAGAAAAAAATGAAAGGCTGAACGAGAACCCAAGGCCACCAGGGTACCAAGAAATAAAAAGGTAGGCCGTTGGGGCTTTTTTATCTTGGTTATTTGGCTTTTGGCCGCAGGATTAGTCGGCCAAGGATAAGGCAGATAAAAAGAATTAATCCCCAATGGCTTAAGCTGCTCCTCCGAGGATTGACTGGAAACAATCACTGAATTAAACAACCTTAAAAGTTGCTGATAGACCACCGGCCAATTGCGGCTGACCAACCAAACCGGGGGAAAATGAATAATATTGCGCCAATCTTCTTTGATAGAATAAACCAAATGATACCAGGCAGTTTGAAAACGTAAATCGCCCAACCAAATAATTTTAGGCTTTGTTTGCTCTTGGAGATAGTTTCTTAAAACCCCAGCAGCAGTAATATCTAAACAAAAAATGATTTCGGGATTAAACTTTTTAAGTTGTTGAATAACATTTTCCGACAAAACACCAAATTTAATTTTCTTGCTAAGGGAAAGCTGTTCTAGGCTTTTCATTTTAGCAACTAAAACCTTAAAGCGGCCTTCTTCTGCTAGGTCTTTTTGGTATTCAGCTAAGACAGCAGCGTTTTCGTTTTTAGCATCCACAACTAAAAGATGCAGAACCTCAAAACCTCTTAATTTCAATTGTTCCAAATAGTTAAAAAAAATAACGGTGCTCGCCCCTAAAGTACGGTGGGGCACACCGCCCGTTGAACAAACTAAAATTCTTCTACTCGAGATTTTTTGAAAATCCAAAGTTGTCTTAGCACAAAGACTCATAGTCTGCCTTAATCAAACCTGCCTGCTGTCAGGCAGGTAATTATTCAAAAATTTTAATTTCAGGCAGGGGCACAATAATTTTAGACTTCAAGCCCCGAGCCCTTAAACTTTTAATAATGGGTTCAGCATAATGCCAAGAAAGCATTAACCCATATTCAGGCTGTTCTTGAAACATTTTGGCTTCATCAATGACAGGGATATGGGTGTTAGCCGTAAACATGCCTAACTTTAGAGAGGTGGACTGTTCAGCTATATAAGGCAAAAGGTCTGGGGTGATGCCACAATATTGCAACAAGGTTGCGGAACGCGCGGGACAACCAATGCCTACCACGCTCTTGCCCTCATCGTTCAATTTCACCATAAAAGAACGCAGGGCTCGTCTAGAATTTTCAGCCTTCATCTTAAACTCTTCATAGGTTTTATCTTGGTAGGCGCCCCCTTCTTCTTCTATTTTTAAAAGCTTTAAAACTTCTTCAGAAGGATTATGATTTAAACCCTTTCTAGCGTAAACCCTAATAGAGCCACCATAATTAGGAATCCTTTCAATATCAACCAAGGTAAGGCCTGAATCTTGGAACAGCCTCATTAAGGGTTTAATCAAGTAAAATCGCAGATGCTCATGATAAATAGAATCATATTGTAGCCTTTCCAAAATACTCAACTGATAATGGGATTCGCTAATAAAGAGGCAGTCATCTCCTAAAAGCTCATAAATGCCGCCCATTAGATCAGCAATATCGCCTACATGAGCAAAAACATTGGCAGCAGCGATTAGGGTCGCTGGGCCATATTTGTCTTTAACCTGCTTAGCTACATCTAAGGTGAAAAATTCCTTAATAGTTTCAATTCCATTAGCATTAGCCATGTCAGCGATATTGGTTGGCTCAACACCCAAAACCCTCATGCCATTGTTTTTAAAGCCTTCCAAGATAGTGCCATCATTAGAGCCGATATCAACCACCAAAGAGTTTTTAGCTAAGCCTGTTTTCTCAATCATGCGAGTGGACAGGTTATGCAAATTCTGCCTAAGGGTTTCGGTAATACCACTTCGGTAAGGATACTCTGGGTAAAAAAGCTCCTTGGGATTAACGGCATAATCAAGCTGCACCAGGCCGCAATCACGACAGCGCACAACATTTAAAGGATAGGTAACCTCTGCTTGATGCAACATAGCTTTAGTTAAAAGAGAATCGCAAGGAGAGAAAAAACCCATTTCAATCACTGGCTGTAAATTAATACCCCGACAAATCTGGCAACAGGTTAAATGGCCTACTGGCAAGTTTTTAAGATTATTATGCATAATTTTACTGTTTATTGTCTTCGCCCAAAAAAATGAAAGCCTTACCTTCATTAGTCTGGACAAATTCTTCAAAACGTAAATGAGGATATTTTTCTCGGAACTGTCGGAACGCTAACCGTTCTCCCTTCTTGGGATCGCCGCAGAAACAGTTCCAATCATCAAAAACAATGATAGTGCCTTTCTGTAAAAAATCCTTAGTAAATTCTAGCACAGGCACGGTAGAAGCATAAAGATCGCAATCAATATAGATAACGGCTGCTTTCTTGGGGAGTAACTTTTCTTTGAGAGCTGGGGTCAAGGAGTTGTCATAAAATCCTTTCACAGTAAAGAATTTAGCCGGGGGCAAACCGTGGTGCAGCATATCCTGGGCGAATT
>JAQTPV010000047.1 GCA_028712605.1 Minisyncoccota bacterium
CTTACCACAAATTGGGCTGTATTCCGTGCTGCAGACACATTGACCATAACGCCTAGTGGTTGTGGCGTTAGTTGTGGTCGCATTAGTACTAGTGGCATTAGTGGTAGTTCCATTCTCGGCACCACTATCTTCAAGTTTATTTTGATTTTTTCCTTTTAATTTTAGCCTTAGTTCTTTTAACTTCTCTTGGGCGTTTTTAATTTGTTCTTGATTGCCCAATTTTTCCATAACTTGACCGAAATTTTCTAAGTGCTGTTCTCGAGCTTCTTGGATTTTTTCTAAGGTAGTGGTCGGGACTTGATTTTCTAACTTTTCTAAAATTTTGTCTTGCAAATCCTGTTGTTGGTTAAATTTATCTAAAAATTTTTGCACTCTTGGAGATTGTTGAACATTAGTTTTGATTTTATCAACAGCCTCTTTTATTTTTTCTATTTGCTTTCGGTAGTTTTCTGTTGCTTTTTCCAATATTTGGGGGTTATTGGTTTTTTGAGCTATTTTTTGAGCCTCCAAAAGCTTCTCGGAGGCTATATCTGTTTTTAATTCTGCTTTTTTGATTGGGTCTAAGGTGAAAGCTATTTTAATGCCCCTCCACCATTCTTTAATGAAGTAAAAACGACTATCGGGCAATAGGTTTTGTTCTTTCACTCCTAAATCCTGGGCCGTAACATCAGTGCTGGTGGGGGTGGTTGTTTGAGCATCTTGAGCTTGAGCCAAGCTGAAGCTAGCCAAAAGAGCAATAATTACTATGGCTATTGTTAATATTTTTGGCATATATTTAATTAATGATTAATAAAGTTTAAACGTTGAAATAGTAAAAATATAACGCATTTTATCATGCTTTTTCTGATACCTCTTTTTTAATTTTTTTAATAAAGTCCCCCTGTTTCATAGAGCCTAAATCCGTACTTCTTTTTCTGGCCGATATGGTTTCGTCTTTTATTTCTTTATCGCCGACCACCAGTAAGTAGGGGATTTTTTGCATTTCCCCTTCCCGTATTTTCTTACCAACGGTTTCAGCATCAGTTTTAGCCTCCGCTCTAATCCCTTCAACTTTTAAACCGTTAGCAATTTTTTGAGCGTAGTCGCGGTGGGTTGCGCCAACTGGAATTACCCAAGCTTGGACAGGGGATAGCCAAGTAGGAAAAGCACCCGCATAATGTTCAATTAAGATGCCCATAAAGCGCTCAAAGGAACCCATAATAGTCCGGTGAATCATTACGGGCGTTCTTTCTTTGCCTTTTTGGTCAACATATTGGCAATTAAATTTGAGAGGCATTTGGAAGTCCAATTGGATAGTGGCGCATTGCCAAGTTCGGCCCAAGCAATCTTTTAATTGATAATCAATCTTTGGGCCATAGAAAGCACCATCTTTTTCTTTGAGGCCGTAATTTTTACCGTAAACCTCCTGTAAAATCTTTGTTAATTCTTTTTCAGCCTTGTCCCATAGTGCAATATCGCCCATATAATCGTCTGGCCGAGTAGACAAGAAAGCCTTATATTCTAAACCAAAGGGCTTGTAAATTTTATCCACCAACTTAATAATGCTTTTAATTTCGTCCTCAATTTGTTCTTCAGTCAAAAAGATGTGAGCGTCGTCTTGCTTGAATTGCTGAACTCGTAGCAACCCGCCTAATTGTCCGGACTTTTCTTTCCTGGTGATTAGGCCTGGTTCAGCATACCGAAGCGGAAGATCGCGATAGGACTTAGGTGAATTATTATAGATTAAAATGGCGCCAGGGCAGTCCATGGGGCGTAAGGCAAATTGTCTGTTCTCTCCAGCATCAATAAAGTACATATCGTCTTTATAGTGATCGAAATGACCCGATTGCTTCCAAACAGCCACCTCCAACATTGATGGGCACAAAACATAATCATAAGAGAACTCTTCTTGGGCCTCCTGCCAAAAATTTTGCAATTCTTGATAAATTACAGCACCTTTGGGGTGGAAAAAAGGCATACCCGGGGCTTGTTCGTGGAAAGAAAATAAGTCAAGTTTGGCACCAATTTTGCGATGATCCCGTTTTTCAGCTTCTCCTAGCAGATGGAGATAATCTTGAAGTTCTTGTTCGGTCAAAAAGGCTAAGCCGTAAATTCTGGTTAACATCGGCCGTTTTTCATCACCTCGCCAGTAAGCCCCAGCTATTTTCTGAAGCTTAAAGGCCTTGGGGTTAATTTCTTTGGTTGATATAACATGCGGCCCCTTACACAAATCCACGAAGTTTCCGCTCGTATAAGTGGAAACCGTTTCATCTGGCAACTCTTCAATAAGCTCTAGTTTGTATGGCTGTCTGTCAAATATCTTTTTTGCTTCTTTCTTGGCGATGTCTTTTTGGGTAAATTTGATATTTTCTTTGATTATTTCAACCATCTTTTTCTCTATTTGAGCTAAATCATCATCAGAAATCTTGAGATTGTCAAAATCATAATAAAAACCGGTATCAATGGCCGGGCCAATGCCGAATTTAATATCAGGATACAGTCCTTTGACTGCTTGAGCCATAATATGGCTCAGCGAGTGCCTTATTGTTTCAATATTTTGACTTGGCATATTGTTTTAGATAAAAATATTTTATATTTCTAACACTTCTTCAATATCTTGGCAAATAATGGTAGGGATATCCTCTTTTCTGGAATCCACTTTGCCCGTGACAAAGATTAACTTATTCTCTTGAAACATTTCAGGATTACTCTCTAAAATTGACGGAAAAACTACAACCTCTGCTTTATCAGTTAGATCTTCTACTTTCATAAACAGCATAGGTTGGCCCTTCTTGGTAATGATTTTTTTAATGGAAGAAATGACACCGCCAATCCGGACAGCGTAGCTGAAAAAATTATCCCGCAGTTCTTTAATGGGCAAGGCTCGGCTTTGCATTATCTGTTTTAAATTATGCAGTGGGTGAGCTGAAATGTAAAGCCCTAAAAGTTCTTTTTCCCACAATAATTTAGCATCAGTTGTAGCTGGCGGTGTTTCTTTTAACTGTAAAGCCGGGGCAGCGGCTGCGGTTATACCAAACAAGCTCTTTTGGGCACTGCTTTTTTCTTTCCTTAAGTCTCGATTAAAAGCCAAGATGGTTTCCATATTGTCTAAAATCTGCCCTCTCTCCGCTAAATTATCAAAAACACCTGCCTTGGCCATGCTTTCCAAGGACTTCTTATTAAAATCTTTGTTATTTATCCTGGAGGCAAAATCGCTAAACGATTGAAAGGGGCCGTTAGACTTTTTTTCTTCTAAGATAGCGTCCACGATATTTGAACCAACATTTTTAATGGCTAAAAGGCCAAAACGGATTTTGTTTTCCTGGGGCACTACGGAAAAATTACGGAAGCTTTCATTAATTTCAGGCGGCAAAACTTCAATCCCCATGGTTTTGCATTCGTCAATCAAAAAGGCTATGCGCTCAACATCTGCTTTTTCCGATGTTAAAAGGGCTGACATAAACTCCGGAGGGTAATGGGATTTTAAATAAGCAGTATTGTAAGCAATAATACCGTAAGCCACAGAGTGGCTTCTGTTGAAGCCGTAGGAAGCAAAAGGTAAAACCCATTCCCACAGAGCCTCAGCCACTTTTTGACTAACATTATTTCCTACCGCCCCCTGTACAAATTTATCTTTTTGAGCCTTTAATAATTCGGGTATTTTTTTACCGACAGCCTTTCTTAAGATATCAGCTTCCGCCAGACTAAATCCAGCAATATCGCGGGCAATTTGCATCAATTGTTCTTGGTAAACGCAAATACCTTGAGTATTTTTCAAAATGGGCTCCAGTTTGGGATGTAAATACTCTACTGGTTTTCGGCCGTGCTTTCTGTCAATGTAATCAGGAATAAATTGGATAGGGCCAGGCCGATATAAAGCCACCATAGCCACAATGTCTTCAAAGCAAGTTGGTTTTAATTCCTTAAGATATTTTTTCATCCCATCACTTTCTAATTGAAATACTCCTGTGGTTTTAGCTTCTTGAAAAATACGGAAGGTGTCAGGATCGTTTTGAGGGATAGTGGCTAAATTAACTTGTTCGTTCCTAACTCGATAAACCCGAGCTAAAGTGTCTTCAATAATAGTCAGATTTTTTAAGCCCAAAAAGTCCATTTTCAAAAGCCCTAAGTCTTCAATGGAGTGCATTTCATATTGAGTAACAATAGCGGCATCATTTTGGGTAGGGTGTTGCAGGGGTACAACATCATGCAAGGGTTGGTCAGAAATTATCACACCACAAGCGTGGGTTGAGGCATGCCTGGCTACACCCTCTAACTTTTTAGAAAAATCAATGAGTTTTTTAGCATTTTCATCGGTACTATAAAGCTGGCGGAATTCAGCTACCTTCTCAAGGGTTTCATTTAAAGTCATGCCAAACGGAATCATTTTGGCCACTTGATCGCAAAAACCGTAGGGCAAACCCATGGCCCGGCCGACATCACGCACTGCGGCTCGAGCTGCCATGGTTCCAAAGGTAATAATCTGCGCCACTTTCTCTCGGCCGTATCGTTCCGCCACATAATTGATAACCTCG
>JAQTPV010000012.1 GCA_028712605.1 Minisyncoccota bacterium
AGCCCAACAACAAGACCAAGCAAGTTTTAAGTTGGCTGTCTGGCTTATTGCCCAATAATAAGCCAAGATACCAAATGGGAGCAGGGCTTCCTGAGCAAATTGTGGAGGCAGTTAAACTGGGAGTGGATATGTTTGATTGTGTTATCCCCACTCGTAATGCCCGGCATGGCGAATTATTTGTGTTTAAAGGCAGCGATAAGCTTCAAGGTAACTTTTATGAAGTTATTAAAATTGGCAAAGCCCAATATCAGATGGGCTTGGCGCCTTTGGATAAAAAATGCCCTTGCTATACTTGCGGTCATTTTTCGCGCGCCTACTTGCATCATCTTTTTAGGGTTGGCGAGCCTTTGTATCAAAGATTAGCCTCTTTGCATAATTTGCAGTTCTACTTTGATTTAATGGCTAAAATCAGGGATGGAATTAAAAAAGGAAAAATCTAAATTAATACTTCATACTTGCTGTGCCATTTGCGCAGTTGGTTTGGTTGATGCTTTGCAAGATAGTTTTTCCGTAACCTTGTTTTTTTATAATCCCAACATCCAGCCAATGGCAGAATATGAAAAAAGAAAAGAAGCAGTGGTTATTCTAGCCAAGCGATATAATCTTGAGTTGATTGAGGGAGATTATCGGCCCAAAGATTGGTTGAAATTAGTAGTAGGGTTGGAAGGTGAGCCAGAGGGAGGTAAACGCTGTCTTGTTTGTTTCAGAGATAGATTGTTAAGGACGGCAGAGTTTGCTAAAGATAATCAGGCTGATAATTTTACGACTACTCTTTTAGCCAGCCATCTAAAAAACGAACAAGTGATTAAGGAAATTGGTCAGAGGGTTGCTAAAGAGAATGTCTTAAATTTTCTAAACTTGTTAGATTTAGATTATCAAAAGAGCTTTAATCGGTTAAAGACCAAACAAACAGCTCAAGAACTGGGTCTTTATAAACAGAAGTATTGCGGCTGTTTATTCAGTTTTCGTGGATAAACTGTGGAGAAGCTGTGGGAAAACTCTGGAAATGGTGTGTTTTGATAATAAAAATTGAGGAGATCCTTCATTCTCCTCGTTTTTTATTATCTTATTAAGGGCCAACGGGATTCCTCCCGAGATTGGATATTATAAAAATCATAATGGCAGCTAATATAAGAGCTAGGCAGACGCCTATTGTCGTTATGATTTTCTTTTTCAATTTAATCACCTCCTAACTTTGTTTTAATTGATAAAAGCAAGCCAAAACAAAACCTCCTGCACCACGTAGGGTGCAGGAGGGGGAATTACTTAAATCGTAATTACCAAGATGATCGGCGAGATCCTTTGTCAAAGCTGCCTCTATCTCTGAAGCCGCCGCCACTACCACGATTGAAGCCGCCAGTTCTAGCTGGTCGGTCAGTCATAGGTCTAGCTTCAGCTACAGAAATACTGCGTCCGTCTAATTCGGAGTTGTTCAAGGTCTCAATAGCTTTTTGGGCCTCATCTTCAGTGGACATCTCCACGAAGCCAAAACCCTTGGAGCGACCGGAAAACTTATCCATAATAATGGAAGCTGATTCTACGGTGCCGGCTTGAGCGAAATGATTCCTTAAAGAATCCTCGGTGCTGTTATATGACAGTCCGCCGATGTATAACTTCTTAGCCATGTTATAAAAAGAGATTTACTTAAAAGTAGGACGACTGCTTCTCTTTAAGTTTGCGCTTGACTTAACTTCAAACTTGGGGGAGCTTAGCCCAGCTCCACTAACTCTCCTTTTATAATAAGGCTAGGGAGCCCCGTCTGGTTAAATAATTAGGCGGGGGTTTGAGAATCCTACTAACATCATTATTGTAGCATACTTTCTCCAAAAAGGGAAGCTTTTTCGGGGTGCTGGGAATTGAACCCAGTCTACACCCTCCCGAAGGGTGCGTACTACCGACATACTCCACCCCGTACTAAATTAGGTTACCCAATATTTCTTTTTAGTCATTTCATCTTTTTTGGTTTCCACTTGCTCAATTTCTTGTTTGGCTGTTTTGGCTAATTTTTGCAACTCTTGTTCAGTAAGAACGCCGATTTTTTTAATTTCAGACTCTAAAAACCCTTGATCGTTTTTTTGCGGGTCGGATAACACTTGGGACAAAAGATAGGACAAAATTTGTCCTATCTTAGGACCCGGTTGAATATTAAGAATTCGCATAATATCTAACCCATTTATTTTTAGCATATTAGGCAAAATAGGGTCTTGTGCCACTTTGTCAAACAAATATTTTAAATGGCGCAGCTTGTAGGGTTCGGCTTTGGGCACACCAGAACCTTTTCTGTCAGCCTGCCTAAGCTGTAAAAGCTCCTCAATATTTTCTTGCCCAACGTTACGTAAAAGGCGCCTTACTGAAGACTCTCCCACTTCGTCAACATTGTAGTAAAAAAGATGGAAGCGGACTAGCTTGGTGATTTTCTCAATATCTTTTTTGGGAAATTTTAATCTTCTTAAGATTTGATAAGTTATTTTAGCACCCACCACTTCATGATTATAAAAAGTGGAATTTAATCCCTGGCCTTTTTTAGTTTGAGGTTTGGCAATATCATGTAATAGGGCCGCTAATCTAACAGTCAAGGAAAAGCCTTTAGAGCAGGCATAATTTAAGCTTAAAAGATTGTGCTGGTAAATTTGGAAAATGTGGTGTTTATTCTGCTCAATGTTAAACCCTCCCTCCAGTTCAGGCAAGACATACTGCAAAAGCCCAAGCCGCCTTAAAAGTTCAAGACCCCGAGCTCCCAAGGGACTCATAATCATCTTGATTAATTCATCGCGGATTCTTTCTTGGGAAATGCGTTGTAAGAGATGGTTATTTTTTTGAATGGCTCTTTTAGTTTCTGCTTCAATCGCCCACATCGCGTGGCTATTTAGGCTGGTAGCAAATCTAACGGCTCGCATGAGCCTTAAGGCATCCTCTTGGAAGCGTTCATTGGGATCGCCTACGGCCCGGATTATTTTATTTTCTAAATCATCTTGGCCATGGAATAGATCAATAATTTTTTCTGTTCCTTCTGCTACGCTTAAGGCTATGGCATTCACAGTAAAATCCCTTCTAGCTAAGTCTTCACCTATGTTTTTGGCAAATTTGACCTCATCGGGGTGGCGTTTATCAGAGTATTTTGATTCAATCCGAAAAGGAGTGATTTCTATGGTTTTGAGGTTTTCTTTTTGTGATTGAGTTAAAACACTAACCGTACCAAAATCGTTTTCATAAAAGCTCTTGGGAAAAATGCGAGTGATGTCCTCGGGACGGGCATTGGTGGCGACATCCCAGTCATTGGGTTCTTTGTTCAGTAAAAGATCTCTTACGCAGCCGCCCACGGCATAGGCCTCATAACTGTTTTGGTTTAGTTTGTCAATAATAGCTTGGACTTCCTTGGGTATTTTCATAATAGAATTTATATAGGTTGATTATGCCCTAAAAATTGTTTTTTTTCAATTTCTTGCGGGCGCTTAGATTATCTGGTAAAGTAAAAACACCACAGCTCCCGTAGCTTAATGGATAAAGTATTGGTCTTCGGAACCAATGATGGGGGTTCGAATCCCTCCGGGAGCACCAAGAGAACACAGTTTTTGGTGTTGCTATTTTTTGGATATTGAGTAATATAAATTTAATGCCAAGAAAAGCTAAAATTGCTTTTTCAGTTTTTTTAATGGCGATAGTTTTAGCGGGCCCGGTAACGGCTTTAGCTTGGGACGTGTATTCTGTTAGTTTTTGCCCCTGGTCTGAAGAAGAAAATTTTGGCCCCAAGGTTAAAGTACTAGATACTCACAATTGCGTGACGACTACTGTTTGCTATGAAGGGTTGGTGCCTTGTGGTAAATTATTGCCAAAAATCACCGGGACAGATCCAAAAGATTGCGCAGCCAGTCAAGACCTTCAATTGGTTCATTGTACCTTTTGCCACATTTTTTTAATGGCTAATAGCATCATTGCTTTTGTTCTATTGAAGCTTGTGCCGCCGGTTACAGTTTTAATGATTGTGATTGGAGGCGTGATGTTCTTTTTGGGCGGCGCTAAGCCCGATTTAATTCAAAGGGGCAAAAAATTAATCCAAGGAGTTTTAATCGGCATTTTTTTGGTTTATGGGGCCTATTTCATTGTGGGCGAGGTTTTAACTGTTGTGGGCATCAGTAAGCATAACCCCCTAAGCCAGGTTTTTCAGAAAGGAATTTTTTCTATCCAGTGTCCTATCCAAGTTCCTTGTAAGTCTGCAGATTCTTCTAGTTCAACGGGTTGCCCAAACAATGGGGGGGCGAATAATGCCGATAATACGGGTAATACGGGTGGGACGGGAGGCAGCAACAATAATGGCACGGGTGGTGATAATGAACCAAGTCCAAATACTCCTTGGGACAATCCAGACCAGATTATGTTTTAGTTGTGTGACGCCCCTATAGCTCAATTGGCAGAGCAGTTGCCTCTTAAGCAATTGGTTTCAGGTTCGAATCCTGATGGGGGCACCAGAAATTTTCCGGTAGGGAATTTCGTAATATTAATTGCTGGTAGTTAGCGCTTGGATTTATCCAAAACGCTATTCACCACGAAAAGAAAGGTATGCTTAAAACCGAAGAAAAAGAAAAAACTATAGGAGAGTTTCAGCAGCACAACAAAGACACTGGTTCAGCCGAAGTTCAGATTGCTTTGTTGTCTGAGGAAATCCAAAACTTGCTTGGCCATTTGAAAAAAAATCCTAAAGACCAGCATTCAAGGAGGGGGCTTTTGAAGATGGTTATCAAGCGCAGGAAACTACTTAAATTTTTAGAACAAGAAAGCAAAAGAAAGTATAATGTAATTATTAAAAAACTGGGGTTAAAAAAATAACTTTAAAATCCCAATTTTTATCATGTTTGTGAAACCAAAAGAACAACGAGTGGAGGTTTTAATTGACGTTCAAAATCTCTACCATTCAGCCCGCAATCTGCATAATGCCAGAGTTAACTTTTTGGAAGTTTTAAAGCAAGCGGTGGCTGGTAGAAAGTTTATCAGGGCTTTTGCTTATGTGGTTAGAACCAAAACGGGAGAAGAAAAGCCTTTCTTTGATGCCTTAAGCAATCTGGGCATTGAGACCAGGGTCCGGGATTTGCAAGAATTTTATGATGGTCAGAAGAAGGCCGACTGGGACGTGGGTATTGTGATTGACGCTATTAGGACGGCGCCTGCCGTTGACGTAGTGGTTTTGTGTTCTGGTGACGGCGATTTTATTCCCTTAGTGGAGTATTTAAAGAATCAAGGCAAAAGGGTGGAGGTGATGGCTTTTGCTAAAACTACCTCCTCGGTTTTGAAAGAGGCTGCCGATGAATTTGTTGATTTAGGGGAGTCCTCTAAAAGATTCTTGATTAAATCAGCGATAGCTAAAAAGCGCTAAAAAATATTAAACAAAGGCTAATCTCGTTTAAGTTGCTTGATTATGAATTTGAAATTAGGAACGATAGGTTATTACCTATTTTCTTAACTTGAAATTCTTAATTGGCAGCTAGAGATTGCTAATTTAAAGATGAAAGAAAAAAAATTTTTTGAGTCCAAGATTGGAGAAAAAAACTTAAAAATCCAAATTGGTGGATTAGCCGATCAAGCTTCAGGATCTTGTTTGGTTCAAATGGGAGAAACCTCGGTTTTAGTAACGGCCCAGATAGGCAATGAAGCGGGAGGGCAAGGCTTTTTCCCTTTAACTTGTGACTATGAAGAGAGATATTATGCCGCTGGTAAGATTTTGGGCTCTCGCTTTGTCAGAAGGGAAGGCCGGCCAACAGCCGAAGCCGTGTTGAACGCCAGAATGACTGACCGGGCAGTTAGGCCTCTATTCCCCGCTAATTTTAAAAGAGAAGTTCAGATTATTAGTACGTGCTTGAGTTGGGACGGGCAAGACGACCCCGCTATTTTAGGGTTATTAGGAGCCTCTATCAGTTTAATGATTTCTCCAACGCCTTGGCAGGGGCCGGTGGCCGTAGCGCGTATTGTGAAGCTGGGTGATGAGTTAGTCTTGAATCCATCATATGAGCAAAGGGATCAAGCCAAATTAGACTTAGTTTTAGCGGCCATTGAACAAAAAGATGAGATTCTGATTAACATGATTGAAGCCAAGGCCGATGAATTAGCCGAAAACGAGTTTTTGGCAGCCTATGATTTCGCCATACCCTATTTAAGACAATTGATTAATTTTCAAAAAGAGATTGTCCTCAAGCTGCCTTCAGAAAAAATTCAGTTAGAGGAATTAAAGGTTAATTCAGCGTTAGCGAAAAGGGTGACAGAGTTTTTGCAAGGTAGGCTGGAGCCAGCTATCTTTCAAACAGATAAGCAGAAAAGTGGTGTTGATTTAGAGCAACTTAAGGTAGAATTGTTGGAAATGGTGAAACAGGAATTTGGTGATGAGAAGATAACGGATGCTAAAAATATTTTTGAACTTGAGCAAGAAAAAGTTTTAGATGATAATATCCTTCTTAAAGAAAAACGGCCGGACGGGAGGGCCTTAGATCAAATCCGGGATTTAACTGTGGAGGTTGATATTTTACCAAGGACTCATGGTACCGGACTTTTTACTAGAGGACAAACTAGGGTTCTTTCCATTTTAACTTTAGGCAGTCCGGGTGATCAACAATTATTAGAGGGCATGGATTTCTCTGGCAAGAAACGATTTATGCATCACTATAATTTTCCGCCTTATTCTTCCGGCGAAGTGAAAAGGTTAGGTTCGCCTGGCAGGCGGGAGATTGGCCACGGGATGTTGGCAGAGAAAGCGTTGTTAGCCGTTATCCCTTCATTTGACGATTTTCCTTATACTATTAGAATTGTTTCAGAGGTTTTAACTTCTAATGGTTCAACTAGCATGGCCTCGGCCACGGCTGCCTCTTTAGCCTTGATGGATGCTGGGGTGCCGATCAAAAGACCGGTAACGGGCATCGCTGTTGGGCTTATCAAAAAGGATAACAAAACATATAAATTGTTAACCGATATTCAAGGTCCGGAAGATCATTCGGGCGATATGGACTTTAAGGTGGCTGGTACAGAGGAAGGTATTACGGCCATTCAGATGGATGTTAAAACGGATGGCATTACTAGAAAAATTATGGAGGAAACTCTCCTTAGGGGTAAAAAAGCAAGATTAGAAATCTTTGGCAAGATTAAACAAATCTTGCCGGAACCAAGAAAGCAGTTGTCGCCATTAGCACCCCGCATTGTAATTTTAAGGATTAATCCGGAAAAAATAGGAGCTGTTATCGGTAGTGGCGGAAAAGTTATTAACAGCATTATTGAGTCCTGCAGTGTTACAATTGATATTGAAGATGACGGTAGGGTTTTTGTGGCTGGTCAAGATGATGCCTCAATGCAGAGGGCTGTTGAGTGGATAAAAAGCTTGACTCATGAATATGAGGTAGGTGAGATAATGCAAGGTAAGGTTAAGCGTATTGCTGAATTTGGAGCCTTTGTGGAAATAGCGCCGGGGCAAGATGGATTAGTACATATTTCTCAATTAGCTAATTTTCGGGTGAATAAAGTAGAAGATGTGTTAAAATTGGGGCAAGAGATACCAGTTAAAATTATTAGTATTGACGACAGCGGTAAGATTGCTCTTTCAGCTAAAGAGGCTGGTTTTAACCCTCCTGACCGCCAGGGCTCATTTCCTCAAAGAAATAGTCATTCTTCCCCTTCTGAAGCCAAACCCCATCGAGGATTTTTTAAGAAAAATCCTAAGTAACTTCTATTAATAAATTATTATTCATTTTACATTTGGCATGGTTATCTTAACTTTGCTAAATGGCATCTGGATTTCAAAACAGCGTGCCTCAAACAACAGCTGTTAGCAACAAAAATACAACAACTGTGAACGAGGAGGAGATCAACAAGCTTCTAGCCAATGGTTCATTTGTGAGTATGGCTGATGACTTGGTTAAGGTAAAGACCGGCCAGTTAGATATTGTAGTTCCTTCTTTAGCTGTGCCGATTCCCATTCCTACTCCAATCCCTATTCCTAAGGCTACGCCCAGTCCGGTACCAGTTAAAGAGGCGTTGAAGCCTCAACCAGCACCCCCCATGTCGGTACCAACCCCTCCAAGAAAAACGGAGGCGGAAGAGTTTTTATTGAAACGACAAGAGCCAGCAATAGATGAAGTAAGGCAGCGTCAGTTAGAAGAAGCTAAGCGCCAAGTTGAGGAGTTGAAAAAGAAGCAAGAGGCCGACAGATTAACCGTTGAAGCCATCAAACAGAAAATAGAAGCGGAGAAAAGGAGCCAGACCGAGGCGGACATTAAAGCTTTTAAAGAGCGAATAGAGCCGCAGGCGGCTCCGACCGCGGTAGCAAGGGCCAATGTCGTCCAGCAGCCATCCCAAGATGAGCAAAAGAAAGCAGAGAGAGAAAGGGCTCTAATGGCTGAAATCAAAGCCAAGGCCCAAGAAGAGGCCCAAAGAAAAGCCAAGGAAGCCGAGCTTTCTCGTCTTGCAGAAATAGAGAAGCAGAAACAATTAGCAGAGCAGCAAAGACGGCAAGAATTGGATAAACTGAAACAAGAACAAGCCAGACGCTTAGCTGCAGAAGCTGAACAGAAAAGACAAGAAGAATTGAAAAAACAAGAAGAGCAAAGGCAGAAGATTGACGTTAAGGCGCAATTAGAGCAGAAACAAGCGGAGGTTGTTGTAGAGCTAAAAAACTTTCCGATTAAACGCAGGCCCCTTGAGGCTAAGCGAGCGGTTTTGTTAAGTCAAAAAGAAGACTTATTGAAGGCCGTATCTTCTTTAGTTAATAACGAGGAGGTTCAAGCTGAAAAACGCCAAGAGATAGACATGCAAGAAAAAGTAGCCACCGAGGGGACCGAGCGTCACCGTTGGGAAAAGGAGCGTTGGTTGATTGAAGAAAAATTGCGACAGATTGAAAGAGAAAAATGGGCGCAGGAAGAAAAGCTAGAAGTGATTGAGTCTAAATTAAAAGAGGCTGAACAAGCCCTAAATGATTTAACACAAGCTGAAAGAGGCTTCCAAAGTCAGGCCGCAGAGGTGGCTTGGAGGCTAAAAGAAATAGAGTTTAAGGCAGAGAAAGAAAAAATTGTTAAGGATTCAGTGATTTTAGATCAAAACCTAGTTTCCTTGCATGAAGAGAAAGATTCTTACCTGACTGCCAAGAATAAAATTGATGAAAAAATAAGCGAGGTTGTAGCAAGAGAAAAGGAGGCGGAAGCGATGGTGAGCCAAATAGAGGTTCAAGAAAAAATAGCCGGCACTGCAACTGAAGAAAAATCATTAGAGAAAAAGAGATGGTCAGCTGAAGATGCCCGACAGAAGATTGAACAAGAGAGGTGGACCTTAGAAACAAAACAAAAAACGGCGGAAGCTAGCCTTCAAGACGTAGATGTTAAGATTCAGACCGTTAATCAAAAGATAGAAGCCCTGAAAAAAAGAACAATTGAAATTGATCAATTATTAATGAATCAAGGCAAGCCACCAGAGCCGCCAAAGCCGAAAATAGAAATAGCCAAAGCACCAGAAGTAAGGCCGCAAGTTATTCCGGAAGCTAAAAAGCCAGAGCCGCCAAAGGTACCCCCTACAGAGATTAAGCCACCAGAGCCGGTCAAGCCTCCAGAAAGCCAATTGCCAACAGGGCCAGTTCGGGATGTCAGCGGGAACGAGGGGGAGATGGGGACAGAAAGGCAGAGAGAACAAGAAATCATTAAAAGAGCAAAGGAGCTGCGAGAATTAGATGAAGAGAAGAGGATTGTGGCTGAAATTCGGAAATCGGCCAGGCAGAATGAAGTGAAAGAAAAGATTGCTGTTATCCGAGCCAAGGCTATGCAGGCGCACCAGGAAGGAGAAATGAGGGCTAAGGGGCCGTTAGCTAAAGAGCTCATCTTAAAAAAATTAACCTCCGCTTCTCCCAAGGAGGAAACAGAAAGGGAAGAGTTCCTGTCACGAGTGGCTGGAGCAGATAAGTCTTTTGACGTCAAGGAGAAAGCCAGGGCTCAAGAGGTAGTGTTTAGGCCGGTGATTCGTAAACCCTCCTTTTTAGAAAAATTTTTTACTCGCTTTTTGATAGTAATTTTGATAGCGGCTGTTTTGGTTGGCATTTTTTTACTTTGGAGGGCGCTTTCTAGTAACGGATTTAAATTTAATTTTGGCCAATCTCCAACTTCTAATGTTTTACCCAATACGACTTCATCGGAAGAAAATGTTACTCCTAACCCCCAGTTGCCCACAACCACAGAACCAATTATGGCTACCACCTCAATTCCAGTTGCAACTTCAGCCCCAATTGTTATTCCTGCTGCTGACTTTGTATTTTTTACTGCGACTACAACTATCGTATTTAATGACAGAACTGAAATCCCTGATTTATTCAGCACATTGATGGCTGAAAATGAGCCAGTCGGTAGTTTGGTTAGAATTATAGTCCAAGATGGCCAAACAAAAGAATTTTTGGAGATAGACGAAGTTTTTGAAGCTCTAGACTTTGGCCTAAAGCCAGAACTCTTGGATTTATTAGAGCCGGAGAGCAACTTGGCACTTTATTATGGGACAAAAGGTCCACGTTTAGCCTTTTTAGCGCCAATCAACGATCAGGAAGCTTTAAGCGATTTTCTGACTACCTGGGAGGACACTTTGCCGACTGATATTACTAATTTGTTGGTGTGGCAGGTTCAATCGCCTGTTACTTTTTCGGGCGGTTTTAAGGGGGCTATCAAAAATAATCGGCCTTTCCGCTATTTGGACGCCTCATCAACAGTTAAGGATATTGGTATTTGCTATGGTGTTGTGGATGATTATTTCATTTTCACTACGGCTGGTTCAGCTATGGTAAAACTATTGCAAATTTTGCCCTAAGGGGTTATTTTAAACTATCACTAGCAGGGTTTGGCGAAAAGGTATCAATAACATTGGTATCAGCAGCTGTCAAGTCTGCTTTTTATTATATGGTAAGCAAGCAATTCCTGGCCGAACAAGAAAAAAAACTTGATGAAGCCAAAAAAAAATTAGAAGCCCAGCTCTCTGGTTTAGCTCAAGAGTCGGAAGAGGCTAAGGGCGAATGGGAACCCAAGATTACGTTTTTCAACGCTGGCACTGGTAATTTGGAGGAAGAGGCTGATGAGGTTGAAGAATTTAGCACTAATTTAGCTTTATCTCAAAACTTAGAAGAGGATTTAGAAAATGTTAATTTAGCTTTAGCTAAAATTAAAAAAGGTAATTACGGTCTTTGCGAAAAATGTGGCAAGCTATTACCCGAAGAACGGCTAAGGGTTTACCCGCAAGCAAGGTACTGTACAAAGTGTGGTTAAGAACTCGTAGGCTTGCGATAAGATTTGCCCGCAAATCCTATCAAGGCGCTCGCGATTTCTAATATGTTGAACATTTACGCGATCATCATTTTAATTGCCGCGTTCTCAATTGTTTTTGCTCTTTATCTAGTCAGCCGAGTTCAAAAAGCCGGTGCCCCTAACCAAAAAATTAAAGAAATTGCAGGCGCAATTCGTGAAGGAGCTCTGGCATTTTTAAAAAGAGAATACGAAACCATTGCTGTAGCCGGTATTATTATTTTTCTTCTGTTGTGGATTTTTTTGGGGATTATGGTGGCAGTAGGGTTTTTGCTGGGGGCCGCGCTTTCGGCCCTAGCCGGTGTCATCGGTATGTTAGTTTCTACAAATACTAATGCTAAGGTGGCCGAAGCTTCTAAACAAACTCTCCAAAAGGCGTTTGTTCTATCTTTCCAGGGCGGAGCGGTTACCGGATTTTTAGTGGTTGGTTTGGGACTTTTGGGCGTTACTTTGTTTTGGCTTTTAACTCGTGACCTTAAGGCCCTAGCTGGCCTTGGCTTTGGCGCCTCTTTGATTTCTATTTTTGCTCGCCTAGGCGGAGGCATTTACACAAAGGCGGCTGATGTTGGTGCTGATTTGGTAGGTAAAGTAGAGAAAGGCATCCCTGAAGATGACCCTCGCAACCCAGCTGTTATTGCTGATCAGGTTGGTGATAATGTTGGCGATTGTGCCGGTATGGCTGCTGATCTCTTTGAAACTTATGTAGTGACTATTGCAGCCACCATGATTTTGGGTGCTTTATTGTTCGCCACCGCCTCGGCCCTTATTCTACCCTTAGTGTTAAGCGCTGTTTCTATTGTGAGCAGTGTGATAGCCACCTTTTTTGTTAGATTGGGCAAGGGCAAGAATATTATGGGGGCTTTGTATAAAGGCGTAGCTGCTTCGGCTATAATTTCGGCTATACTTTTTATTCCGGTAATTGCTAGGTATGCTGGTGATTTGGGTCTTTCCACAATTCAGCTTTATATTCCAAGTTTAATCGGCCTCTTTTTGGCCTTTGCTTTATTTTTGATTACCGATTACTATACTTCTAAAAAACATAAACCCGTGCAAAAAATCGCTAAGGCTTCCCAAAGCGGTCATGCCACCAATATTATTATTGGTTTAGCTATTGGCATGGAGTCTACCTTTTTGCCCGTTATTGTTATTTCAGCTGCTATTTTGATAAGTTATTGGCTCGCTGGGATTTATGGATTAGCTATTTGTGCTGTGTCCTTACTGTCTTTAACTGGTATGGTTATTGCTATGGACTCTTATGGGCCAATTACGGACAATGCTGCTGGTATTCTGGAAATGGCTGGAGAAAGCAAGGAGGTTAGGGGGGCCGCTGATGCTTTGGATTCTGTAGGGAACACTACTAAGGCGGTAACGAAAGCCGTGGCGATTGGATCTGCGGTGTTGGCAGCCTTGGTTTTGTTTTCTTCTTATACCCAAGAGATCGTTAATTCTGGAACTAATCTATTATTTTCTTTGTCGGAGCCTAAAATTTTGGTTGGCCTTTTGTTGGGGGGCCTGTTGCCTTATATGTTAGCCTCTTCAGCCTTGCGAGCCGTAGGTAAGGCTGGTGGAAAGGTGGTGGAGGAAGTTAGAAGGCAATTTCGGGAAATCAGCGGTATTATGGAGGGCACGGCTAAACCTCAATATGGGGCTTGTGTGGATATTGTGACTAAGGCTTCTATCAGAGAGATGATGTTGCCTACCATCGTTATTGTGGTTTTGCCAATTTTGGTTGGGTTTTTGTTGGGCCCTGAAGCCTTGGGAGGATTATTAATCGGTTGTATCGTCACCGGCTTTTTTGTGGCCATTTCTATGGCCACGGGTGGCGGCGCTTGGGATAATGCTAAGAAATACATTGAAGACGGCAACTTGGGCGGCAAGCACAGTCCGGCTCATCAAGCGGCTGTAACTGGCGACACCGTGGGTGACCCGTATAAGGACACTGCCGGCCCGGCCATCAACCCAATGATTAAGGTGGTGAATATTATTGCCCTTTTGATTATCAGTTTAATTATTTAGTAATGATTCTTTACCAAAGACGATTAGTGGCAACCCCGCCTTTTTTAGAGAGCGGGGTATTGCCTATTAAAAACATGGAAAAAGAAATTAAGAAATTACCTAAATGTAAAGTGGAAATCAGCTTTATATTTCCGTGGGGAGAATTTGAGGACTATTACGATCAAGCCTTAAGCAAACTAAATCAAGGGGTTGCCTTGGATGGTTTCAGGCCCGGCAAGGCACCTAAAGAAATTATTGAACAAAAGTTTGGTGAGGCCCGTATCTTGGAGGACGCTGCTGACTTAGCCTTACAGGATAAATATCCGGCCTTAGTAGTTGACAATAGTTTAGAAATTATTGGCCAGCCTCAAGTGGAAATTTTAAAATTAGCTCGCGGCAATGATTTTGAGTGCAAGATTAAGGTTGAAGTTTTGCCTGAAGTAAGATTGCCCAATTATCAGAAAATTGCTCAAGGAGTTAAGAAAGAAGAAATTAAGGTTGAGGACAAGGAATTGGACGAAGCTTTGGATTGGGTTAGAAAATCCCGCGCTACTTTTGAGGACTTAGATAGGGCAGCTCAAAAAGAGGATATGGTGGAAATTAGCTATCAAAGCCCCCAGTTAGAAAATAATAAGCAGTTTGAGGACCGCTTCTTTTTAGGCAAGGGTCAGTTAATGCCAGGTTTTGAGGAGCAAGTTGAGGGCATGGAAGCTGGTGAAGAAAAAGAATTCGCGATTACTTTTCCTAAGGATTATTTTCAAAAAGACTTAGCCGATAAGCCCGCTACTTTTAAGTTAAAAATACAAAAAGTGCAAAAGGCTATTTTTCCAGAGCTAACCGATGAGTTCGCTAAAACATTAGGTGAGTTTGAAAATTTAGAGGATTTGAGAAAAAATGTAGCCGATGGTATTAAGCAGGAGAAAGAGCAGGATAGCAATCAAAAAAGACGGGAAGTTATTCTAGAAAAAGTTATGGCTCAAGCGGAGATGGAAATCCCCGAGGTTTTATTAACCGAAGAGAGGGCGCGAATTATGCATCAATTGGAGCATGATGCTAAGGATCAGCTAGGTATTTCTTTTGAAGAATATGTGAAACAGAATTTCAAAAATGAAAAGGAGTTACAAGAAAAAATAGAAAAACAGGCCACAGAACGCATTAAGAGTTATTTAATAATTAAAGCAGTAGGTCAACAAGAGGGCGTTGAAGTATCCGATACCGAGATTGATGAGGCTTGCCGGCAGTTTTTAGCTAAATACAGCCGTACCCGTGATGTGGAAAAAGAAATTGACCCCGAAAGATTAAGGGGTTATTATAGAGGTATAATCTATAATGAAAAAGTATTCCAGAAGTTAGAAAGTATTTAAGTAAATATGGTTACTGAAAAGTTTGAACCTTCTGCGGTTATTGAGTCTGACTCTTTGGTTGAGAGAAAAAGAGAACTAGGGCAAAGAAAGCAGGATTTAGATAATAAAAAACTAGTTATAAGAAAAATAGAAGGGCTTCCGCAATCAGTAGAGAATTTGATAGCCGTCCGTAAAGAATTTTTCACTAAAAGGAAGAGTTTGGAGGAGAAGGTAGGGGCCCTGTTTGAGGACGGCAATATCTACAGTGAATATTCTGGTCGCGTTGGGGTAGGCTTTATGGGCAGACATCATAAAGCGGCCGAGCACTTTTTAAAATCTCTAGATGAGGCCGCGTATAATTTTGTAGCCAATAGAAAGCAGGGCCTCGGTGATTATCTTTTACATAATGAAATAACAGATTCTATCAGGAAAGCGCTGGAGTTATTAGGTGCTAAAGTTAGTATGTCGGGGAATAACATCTCGTTTATAGTTGCGGGGAATTTATCTGGGGATAATAGGGAAGTTTTTAATAAATTAAGGAGTGGGCTACAAGTGCCAGACTTGGAGGGGGTGTTGGATTATTATAGGGCTATCAATAATTTTTATGAAAATATTTTGACAGTTATCCAAGAAAAGAGATTGCCCCAAGAAGAGGAGATTGCTTCTTTTAGTCCTCAAGAAAAAATTATGATTAGCGATGACTATTTAGATGGGCAGGGTCAGTGGTTGGTCCAAGATGGGCGCCAAAAATTAGGAGAAGTTAATATTGCTTTAGGGAATGAGGAGCATGAATTTACTAAGGATTCTCGTGCTCTAGAACTAGAAGAGGAACAACAGAAGAGAAGAAAAGGCGTTTAAGCTAAAAATTTTAAATCAAAATTATGTCTCCGATAGTGCCAACGGTTATTGAAAAATCACAAAGGGGCGAGCGGGCTTACGATATTTTTTCCCGGCTTTTAGAAGAGCGGATTATTTTTTTAGCTGGGCCAGTTAACGATGCCTTGGCCAATCTGGTGATTGCAGAGATTTTGCTTTTAGCCTCCAAAGATAGTAAGCAAGATATTAAAATTTATATTAATTCGCCAGGCGGTTCAGTAACGGCTGGATTAGCCATTTACGATACAATGCAGTTTGTAGAATGTGATGTTTCTACCATTTGTGTTGGCATGGCCGCTTCTATGGCGGCTACCCTGTTGGCAGCTGGAACTAAAGGCAAGCGGTTTGCTTTGCCAAACTCTGAGATTTTGCTTCATCAGGTTAGGGGCGGTTTTGAAGGACAGGCCGCCGATATTTTAATTGCCAGTCAGCAAATTTTAAAACTTAAAGGCAGGATTGATGAAATTTTAGTTAAGCATACTGGTCAGCCCCTTAAAACTATTGAAAAAGATACTGACCGCGACTTTTATCTATCAGCCGAAGAAGCGAAGAAGTACGGAGTTATTGATGAGGTTATAAAAGGTAAGAGTTAGTCGGAGCGAAACAAGAAGCTCTTGTGTAACCGCCTTTGGGCGGAGTAACTACCTAAAGGCGGTAATGCAACTTACCATCTTTTTTCGCGCTGTCGCGCAATTTTGGAGATTTCACTTTCTCCCTGGCCAAAAAGGATTCTTGGCGGCCAGGGAGAAAGCTCCAGTTTGCTTATCAAACAGATGGAAGTATTTGTCATACCCCCTTTGTTTTTAAGAATATGGCTAAAAAAATAATTCAGCCAGCTTCTACTCCCTTTCATAAAAAGTCTTTTTTTGGTGTTATCTTAGCCGTTGTTTTGGCGGTTCTTTTTTTATCCTTGATTTTAGTAACAATTCAAAAGGGGCAGGGATTAAAAGTTTCTAATTCTTTGCCACAAAATCAAAATGTCTCTTCAAGTTTGGAGGCAATTAAGTCTGCTCCTCTGCAGCTGTTCTCTTATGTCGGCATTATTCAATCAATCAGCGGAAACAATTTGGAAATTTTAGCTTCAGCCGATCAAAATAAACTTAGAGAAGATTTGACGGTGGTTGTTAAAGTGGCTGAAAGTACACGGTTTACTCAAATGATGTCGCCCGGGCAAGGTGGAGAAAGCGGCCTGGCTGCTGCAACAAGCGGCATTTCTCTTTCTGATTTAAGGGTGGGCGATCTGGTTTTGGTTGCCAGCGTTGCTGATATTACTGGCCAAACAACTATTGAGGCCAGTTCAGTTCAGAGAATTAAATAATTAATCCTTTATCTAATTTTTCAAATGAACAAAATTTTTCAAAAATATAAGAGCTTTTTCTTTGTTTTTTCTCTAATCTTTTCTTTAGTTCTAACGCTGGCAATACTTTTTATCATCCCTCCGCAAGATACTTCTGCCTGCTCAAATTCCTCAAGCGAGCTAAGGGCTTCGTGCCCACCGGGGACTCCTGGTGGTATTGGATGGGGAATTGGACATACCTTAACCAAGTCTTGTTCTTGTTCAACTGCTTGCCCAGGTCGTTCGTGCTATTGTTTAAGTGGTGGTGCTTCTTGTGATCCAGCGACAGCACCGTCAAATTGTAACTGCTGGTGTTCTTGTCCTTGTTCCAATCATAAAGCGTGTATTGATTGTTATAGTGGCGCCACCTGTTCTGATAGCGGCTGCAATGGCTTTCCTTCCAATACCTGCATCACTTGGTATTCCTATAGCGGTGTCGGCTATGATCCAGACTGTAACAGTAGTAATGGTGGCTGGTGCGCTTGTCAAAGTGAGTATCAAGGCAGTAGCTCGTGTGGTGGCAGCACCCCCCCGTCCTGTTCCTGTCCAGATCCCAGTACCTACTGTGCTGGCTCTGAACCGGATAATGGTTGTGGTACCAAATGCCCAACAGGCACCAAGAATGACTGCCCAAACCCCAACACTTATTGTGCTGGTCGGGAGCCAACCAATAGTTGCGGGGTTAAGTGCCCAAGGGGGACTAGGCTTCCATCTTGTCCAGCCCCCAACACCTATTGCTCGGGTAATGAACCAGACGATGGCTGCGGCACAAAATGCCCAAGGGGTACGAAGACCCCTTCTTGCCCTGCTGCTAATACCTACTGTGCTGGCTCTGAACCAGACGATGGCTGCGGCACAAAATGCCCAACAGGCACCAAGAACGATTGTCCAAACCCCAGTACTTATTGCCCAGGCGCTGAACCAACAAACAGTTGCGGGGTACGATGTCCAACTGGCACTAAGGACTGTTCTCCCCCAGCTGCACCCACTAACGTTACATCTACCAAAACAGGTTTAATTGATTACATGGGAACCCCTGATGGTCAAGTGACCGATCCTGTCCCCTTAACTGGCTATGCAGTAACAGGTTACATCAACTGGTCCTGGAGTCCATCAGCCCGTGCCACTTATTATTATGTTCGCACTACCAGTGGCTATCTTCTTACTGGTACCAGTGATACCACAATTAGACAGTATTACAATGGTGTTAATAGGGGTTACATCCGTACCCCAGTGATTAATAGCACGGGAGGGATTCGTCTCCAAGCTTGCAATGATTATGGCTGTTCTTCCGTTGTTTATGCTTATGCTAACATTGTGATTGAAACCCCGGACCAGATTACCTGTAGTAATATTGCCAACAATGGTTTTTCAGTGAAAGTTAGATCAAGCGAAGCCTATAGTGCTGGGATGCGCCGAGCACCAGAGGTGCTTTATAGAGATAAAGGAGCTTTTACTTATTTGAATAGCGGCAATTCAGGCTTGAGAATACAAATCAAGAATCCTGACAGTTCAGTTCGCTCTAGCGGTTACAATGCCAATTGGGTTAATACGGGAACCTCTTCCACATACTTTGTTACAGCCGATCATTTAACAGCCAATGAATACTTGCCTGCTGATTGGACGGTTACGGGCTTATCCCCCAACACTACTTACCAGGTTTGTGCTCAAGCTCGCAATCAAGTTACCCAATATCGTCCTGGCCCTACTATTAATAATTGGAATTGTGTGACGTGTACGACTCTCACTTGTACCGTATCTTGTCCAGCCAGCAACACTTATTGTGCTGGCTCTGAACCGGATAATGGTTGTGGAGGCAAGTGTCCAACTGGTACGAAAAATGATTGTCCAGCAGCCAACACTTACTGTAAGGGAGCTGAACCAACTAATAG
>JAQTPV010000013.1 GCA_028712605.1 Minisyncoccota bacterium
CCCAGCCAGAAAAGAGAGGTACTAAGTCCTCTCTATAATCAGCTGGTGAAGCTGTGGATATTCCTGATCCAAATGTTTATTTGGCGCCCCTCCTTGGCGCCTTATGGATTATCTTTAAGAGCTGGTGGTGGCTCATCTTGCCGGCCCTGTTTTTCATACCAGCTAGAGCCTTGTATCTATGGTGGATCCAATGGGAGGTTTGGTATAAAGAGCAAGAGTGGGCAGTTTTAGAAGTTATCCCACCAGCTGATATTTTAAAGCCCTATAGAGCCATGGAAGATATTTATAATGCCACTTGGTCAATTATTGATTCGCCAAACTGGCGAGAGCTGTGGTGTGAAGGTGAGCTGAAGAATTTTCCCTATTGGTGGTCTTTTGAATTGGCAAGCATTGAAGGCCAGCTTCATTATTATTTCAGAATTCCCAAAGATACTAAAAAATTATTTGAGGCCATATTCCATACCCATTATGCAGGGGCAGAAATTTTTGAGGTTCCTGATTATACTAAGGAGGTGCCTCAGAACCTGCCAAACAAAGACTATGAGGTCTATGGTGAGGACTATACTTTGTTGAGAGATGATATCTACCCAATAAAAACCTATGATTTTTTTGAGATGAGGCCGGAAGAGATAGAAAAGGAGAAGAAGTTAGACCCATTCGTTCAGCTTTTGGAGGCTTTAAGCAAGCTCAAGAAAGGGGAGCGTTCTTGGATCCAAATGATTATAACGCCGATTTCCGATGATGATATCCCCTGGCTGACTCATGGGAAGGAAGTGATCAATAAATTAGCCCATCGGCCCGAAAAATCCCCGACACCTTCCTTAGTGGGCGAGGCAGCGCGTTTGGTTCTTTTCAATAAGGTGCCCTATTCCGACACTGCCAAAGAGGAATCGCTTATTCCTCCAGAAATGAGATTAACCCCGGGAGAAAGAGACACCATAGCCAATATTGAAAAAAAGGTCTCTAAGATTGGGTTTAAAACATCCATCAGGGCTATGTATATTTATGAAAAAGGTTGTAGGGTGGCGCCGCATGGCAGAATTTTTAGGGCATACTGTCTGCATTTTAATACACAAAATGCCAATGGCTTGAGGTATTTTAAATCCACCAGAACAAAAATTCACTATATTTTTAGAAAGAGGAGGCTTTATAATAGAAAAAAACAAATGTTCTCTCGCTATATCAGGCGTTTTCCAGCAAGCTACCCTAAGCTTTATGGTAAGGGGAGCATGATTTTGAATGCTGAGGAATTAGCCACTCTTTTTCATTTCCCTGCTAGCTCTGTAGAGTTGCCAGCAGGAGTACCTAGGATCATGGCTAAGAAATTTACCTCACCCCCGGCCATCCCTACTGAGGAAAATTAATTTAAAAAAGAGGCCGATAATTTTTAAGATATGTATAGCCTCAAAGATTTTAATTTTACCAATAAGAGAGTTTTGGTAAGGTGTGATTTTAATGTTCCCATTAAATATGGTCAGGTCGGCGACGACTTTCGTATTAAAAGAAGCCTGCCGACTGTTTTTTATTTAAAGAGAGCAGGAGCTAAAATTATTTTAATGAGCCATTTGGGCAGACCTCAAGAACCCACTAGGGGGTCATTATTTAGCAGTCAACCTCTAAGTTTAAAACCTGTTAAAAAACGATTGGAAGAGCTTGTAAAAGACAAATTGCAATTTTATTCAAAATCAACGGGTCCTCTTCTAGAAAGGAAAGTCAATAAAATGAAGGGAGGGCAAATAATCTTATTAGAAAATTTAAGATTTAATAAGGGCGAAGAGGCCAATGATCTGCATTTGGCCATGCAGCTCGCGAAATTGGGTGATTTTTACATTAACGAGGCCTTTAGCGTTTGCCATCGTGAGCATGCTTCGGTAGCCTTGTTGCCCAAACTCCTGCCGCATTGCCCTGGCTTAGAATTAGCTGATGAGGTTGAATTTCTATCAAAAATCAGGGATAATCCCCAGAGGCCCTTTACGGTTATTATAGGAGGAGCAAAGTTAGATTCAAAAATGAAGGTCATTGATAAATTTGTAGCCTTAGCTGATCATATTTTGTTTGGCGGTGATGTGGCCGATGTGATTCTAGCCGTGAAAGGTATTTGTTTGGGCTGTTCTTGGCCCGCGCGGGAAGTTATAGAAAAAATTCAGTATTTAAAGATTACGAGTTCTAAAATTCATTTGCCCATTGATGCTATTATTTCCCCAGATAGAACCGGCAAAAGCTATACAAGAGAAGGGGCGCCTGGTACGCTCCGCTATGATGAGGAAATTTTAGATATTGGCCCAGAAACGATTAAAAAATTTGGTGAGATTATTAAGGGAAGTGCGACCATCTTTTGGTCGGGGCCGCTTGGACTTGTTGAAAATGAGAGGTTTGAAAGGGGCACAGTGGAGGTGGCTCGTATCTTAGCCCAAAATAAAAGGGCCCTTAAGGTTCTAGGGGGAGGTGATACGGTCCCAGTTTTAAACAAACATGGTTTAATGAATAGTTTCTCTTTTATTTCAGTCGGCGGGGGGGCGATGCTGTCCTTTTTGGCTCGCGAGAAAATGCCGGGGCTAGCCGCTTTGGGGTTTGCTTTGTAATTAATTATTTTTAAACTATTATTACAAGACTTATTGATAAGTCTTGTTCGATTTCCATGGAGATACTTAATCTTAAAGAAACAGCTCAACGGATTACTTTGGCTATAGAGAATAAGGAAAGGATTATTTTGTTTGCCGATGCTGATTTGGACGGAGTTTGTTCTTTAGTTATTTTACAGGAAGCTATTCAAGGATTGGGTGGCCGAGTAGAAACGGTTTATTTTCCTAATAGGGAGGAGGAGGGCTACGGCCTTAACTTTAAAGCTTTAGATTCTTTAAAACAGAAATCGCCAGCCTTACTCGTTGCTTTAGATTGCGGTATTGGTAATTTTGAAGAAATTAAAAAAGCCAAAGCCCTGGGCTTTCAAGTAATAGTTATTGATCATCACCAAGTTTTAGAGAGGGTGCCAGAAGACGCCTTCTTGGTGGTTGATCCCAAGCAAGAGGGCGATCAATATCCTTTTAAAAAATTAGCTAATACTGGAATCGTTTATCATTTAGCTCATTTGGTTCTGGGGGCCTCTTGGTCAAAGATGCTTGAACAGAATTTTGTGGAGCTAACTGCTATAGCCACCTTAGCTGATATGATGGAGGAGAAAGAGGATAATAAGATAATTATGGAAAAAGGCTTGGGGTCTTTGCTTAAAACCCAAAGGCCAGGCTTGAAAGCCTTAGTTGATATCTTGGGTCGTGGTGAGAGTAGCGCCAGGCAGGTGGCCCAAAAAATTGTTTCGGTTTTAAATATCACTGATATTAAAAACCATTTAACCGAAAGCTATCTTTTATTTACTTTATCCGTTGATGGGGAGGCCAGAGTATTAGCTGAGAAATTATATCAGCAGTCGCAACAGCGTTATTTGGAGATTAACGACATGGTGGCGGAAGTAGAACAAATGATTCAGGATGAGCCTCAGGATTACGAAAGATTTATTTTTGTAGGCAAAGAAGAGTGGCCGCAAGTGTTAACTGGCGCAGTGGCTTCGCGAATCTGTAATAAGCATCAAAAACCAACTTTTGTATTCAAGGCCGGTCAAGTAAAAACCCGAGGTTCGGTAAGGACGCCCAAGGGGGTGGATTGTGTTGAGGCTTTAAAGCAATGCCATGATTATTTGGAGATGTATGGGGGGCATGCCCAGGCGGCTGGTTTTAGCTTGAAGGGTCAGGATGTAATGAATTTTAAAGGCTGCTTAATACAATTTTTTAATCAATAATTTTTTAGATTAAAATATGGATAATCTCACCATTAATATTGACGGCGGGTCTCGGGGCAACCCGGGGGCGGCGGCTTTTGGGGTAGTTTTTTTTGAAAATGGCCATATCGTCAAGAGATACGGCCAGTACTTAGGGGAAAAAACTAATAATGAGGCAGAATATGAGGCCCTTATTTTTGCTCTTAAAAAAGCTAAGGCTTTGTGGGGCAAGGAAAGAATCAAAAAGATACCAATAGAGATTCGATCTGACTCAGAGCTTTTGGTCAGGCAACTCAATGGCCAATATAAAATCCAGGAACCGAAAATTCAAAAACTATTTTTGGAGGCCTGGAATCTAAAAATTGACTTCGGCGGGGTAGAGATTGTTGCTGTGCCTAGAGAAAAAAATAAGGAAGCTGACAGGTTGGTCAACGAGGCCTTGGATGCCCATGTTCTTAATAAGCCCCTTTTTTAATTGACTAAGACATTTTTTTATCTATAATTAGTTTATTCAGGTAAACAAGGCAATCGCTGGCCACAGAAGTGTGGCTAGAGGAAAGTCCGAACACCCATTCCTAAGCGCTCTTCGAGCGTTTGGTCTAAAAAGACAGCGGGCAACACCCGTCGACCGTAAGGTTAGAGGTGCGAACAGAGACGCTTCAGACCGAAAGGTTTGAGGCTCCCATAATTTTTATTTTGGGAGAATCTTGAGGGTAACTTCAGGGGTGAAACGGCCAAATCCTTGTCGGGTGCAAGAACAAGCCAAGCACGTAACTTGTTTATGCGTTTGGAAAAAGTAGTTCGCCAGATCCTAAGGGTAACTTTAGGACCAGATAAATGATTGCCACTCCGCTTGTCGGAGGACAGAATTCGGCTTATCGTTTGCCTGGATTTGATATTTTATGGAACTGACCGCTAATCCTGGTAAAAATTTAATTATTAAAGTGGATGGCATAGGCTACGCCCGCTATCCCGTTAAAACTTGTCTGATTACGCCAGAACATAAAGACTTAGCTGGGCTTGTTAGGCAATATACAACCCCCTATCTTAGAGAGGGGGATATAGTTTTTATGGGTGAAAAGGCGATAGCTGTTAGTCAGGGGAGGTCGTATCACAAGGATTCAATCAAGCCTTCACGGTTAGCCAAATTTTTAGTGCGTTTTGTTACTAAAACAACTATCGGCGTAGGCATCAGCTCTGCTCCGACGATGCAATTAGCTATTGAAGAGGTGGGCGTGCCCCGCATGCTATTGGCTGCCTTGGTGGCAGCTTTGACCAAGCCTTTTGGCGTTAAGGGGGCTTTTTATTTGGTAGCCGGCGAGCAAGCCCGCTCAATTGATGGAGCGGCCGATTACGTTATCCCGCCGTATAACAATTATGTTTCTAAGGGACCCAAGGATGCCGTTGGGGTGGCTCAAAAGATTAGTGATAAGCTTGGTTACCCTTTCGTTATTGTGGATGTTTGTGACTTTGGTGCCCATGTCCTAGGGGCCAGTAAGGGGGTAGATAAAAAGATGATTGAAAGAATCTTAAGAGATAATCCTTTGTGCCAAACTAACGAACAGACACCCATTGGTATTTTGCGTAAGATTTCCCAATAGCTTTTATGGGCTATTTATCATTAAACACCCAAACTAAAAGTCTTAGTTTGGCCTCTTTTATTTTAGGCCTATCCTATTTAGTTAGTGCTTTTTTAGGTTTTTTCAGAGATAGAATTCTAGCTAGTGAATTCGGCGCTACTAGACAACTAGATATCTATTATGCGGCCTTTCGTTTGCCAGATTTGGTGGCCACCATTTTTATTTTTGGTGCTATCACCGCCGCTATTATTCCAGTCTTTAGTCAGTATTTAACGAAATCCTCAAAAATGGCTTGGGATTTTACTGCCAACCTATTGAACTTATTCATTATTATCTTGTTACCATTTTGCATCTTAATGATTGCTCTAGCTCCTTATCTAATTAGTATTATAGCGCCCGGATTTAGTTATCAGGAGAGGGAAACGGCCGCGGTGCTTTTGCGGATTATGTTTTTGGGCCCGATAATTTTGGGCTTAAGCAACGTGATCAGCAGTATCTTGCAGGTTTTTCAGAAATTTTTAATTACCTCCTTAACACCTATTGTTTATAATCTGGGTATCATTTTTGGCGCTTTATTCTTGGTGCCCAAGCTGGGCTTAATGGGTTTGGCTTTCGGTGTGGTGTTGGGTGCCCTTTTTCATTTATTAGTCCAACTGCCTGCTTTTTGGTCTTGTGGCTTTAAGTTGAAGCCAATACTTCATTTGCGGGATGAGGGCTTCAAGAAAGTGATTAAATTAATGTTGCCTCGATCATTCGCCTTGGCGGTTTCGCAGTTAAATTTAATTTTTATTACTTCTTTGGCTTCTACTTTGGCCCCGGGGGCCATTACGGTTTTTAATTTAGCCAGTAACCTTTCTGGTACTTTAACTAATCTCCTCGCGGTATCAATCAGCACCGTTGTTTTCCCGGCCCTATCTCTGGCTTTTGCTCAAAAGGCCCAAGCTAGATTTCGAGATAACTTTTCTTTGGTGGTTCGAGGTTTTATTTTTTTAATCTTGCCTTTGAGCTGCCTGTTATTTATTTTTAGAGAAGGTGTTATTAAGCTTATTTTCGGCACGGGCAGCTTCCAGGCCCTTGATATAAAGTTAACCGCTGCTTGCTTGGGAATTTTCTGTTTGGGAATGTTGCCTCAAGGTTTAATTCTAATATTGGTGAAAGCTTTTTATGCTATTGGGAACACTAAGCTGCCGGCCCTCATTAGTTCTTTGGCCGTTGTATTCAACGTGGTTTTGAGTTTTTTGCTTTTGAATACGGAACGAATGTTCCACCCCCTCTCTTTCTTAACAAGAGGCGATATAGATTTAAACAGATCGGCCATATTGATTTTGCCACTTGCTTTTTCCCTGGCCAGTTTTTTTCAGTGCGTTCTTTTATGGTGGAGCCTTAAACGTAAAATGAAAGCCATAGAGTTCCACTCCATCAACCTTAGTTTGTTAAAGACCTTCCTGTCCGCCATATCTTTAATCCTCTTTTCTTCACTGGTTGTTTTCTTTACTAATAGCTATAATTGGTTATTAAGTCTATTCTTGGGTAGCACAGTGGGGGTTTTAGCATTTTTGTTGGCGGCTTGGATTTTGCGATCAATAGAACTTAAAATGATTTTTGCATCTATCGGTCGGCTGTTTAATTTTAAAAGATAATTTCCTTGTTATTTTATTTTTTATGAATAATATCAGGAACTTTGTTATTATTAGTCATATTGACCATGGCAAGTCAACATTGGCTGACCGTTTTTTAGAAATCACTCACTCGGTTTCTAAAGAAAAATTGCGGGATCAATACCTGGATTCAATGGACCTAGAAAGGGAAAAGGGGATTACCATCAAAATGCACCCCGTGCGCTTGCTCTGGCAGTATCATCAAGAATATATTTTGAATTTAATTGATACGCCTGGCCACGTAGATTTTTCTTATGAGATTTCTCGAGCCTTAGCTTGCGTGGAGGGGGCGGTGCTTTTAGTGGATGCTGTTAAGGGGATTCAGGCACAAACTCTTTTTAATTTGGAGCAAGCCCAAAAACAAAATTTGAAAATCATTGGTGTTATAAATAAAATTGATTTACCTCAAGCTAACGTAGCAGAAACCAAAAGGGAGTTGGCCGAAGTCCTTAATGTCGCCGAAACAGACCTTTTGGCCATTTCTGGAAGAGAGGGGACGAACGTGGGGTTGCTTTTAGAAAGGATTATTAATCAAGTCCCTCCTCCTCAATTAAAGACATCGGCTCAAGGATTTCAGGCTCTAGTCTTCGATTCTCAATACGATGCCTTTTCGGGGGTCATAGCCTATGTACGGGTGTTCAGTGGGAAAATCAGGAAAGGGGATAGCGCCTTTTTGATAGCCACAAAAGCTAATCTGCAAGTTAAGGAAGTCGGATACTTTTTACCCCATTTAAAGGAATGTGATGAGTTAAGGGCTGGTGAAATCGGCTATATTAAAACTGGCCTGAAAGAACCCCTTTTGGTGAGAGTAGGCGATACTGTTATTTGCCCTAAAGTAGAAAATCTGTCGGGCTTATCTTTGCCTGGCTATCAGGAGCCTAAACAAGTTTTATTTTTGAGCCTTTTTCCTCGTGATGCGGGTGCCTTCCCTAATTTAAAAGACGCCCTTTTGAAGCTTCAACTTAATGATCCAGCTCTGAAGTTTGAGTCAGAGTCTAAAATGGCTCTTGGGAGGGGGTTTCGGGTTGGTTTTTTGGGGGCCCTACATGCCGAAATAGTCTTAAAAAGATTACAAAAAGAGTTTGATCTAAACTTGGTAGCTACTTCACCTCAAGTGGTTTTCAAGATTCTACAAAGCAATGGGAAAGAGGTCATAATTTCTTCTCCTAGTCTTTGGCCAGAGGCTACTCAAATACAAAAAATTGAAGAGCCTTACGCTAGGCTGGAGATAGTAGTGCCCAATATTTATTTCAGCCAAGTAGTTAAGATTTTACAAGGCTTTCACGTTAATCTTTTGTCAAGCAAGGCATTAACGGCCCAGAAGTCGTTGCTGGAGGCCGAGGCTCCTTTAAGGGAAATAATCACTGGTAGCTTCTATGATAAACTGAAAAGCGGAACAGAAGGCTATGCTTCTTTTAATTTTGAAACGATTGGCTTTCGTGAGGCGGGTTTGGTAAAGTTGGATATCTTAGTGGCTGGCAGGAAAGAGGATGCTTTCTCAAGGATTGTGTCACAAGACGAGGCTTATTCTGAAGGCAAGGTGTTTTTGCAAAAGCTGAAAGACGTGTTGCCGGCCCAGCAGTTTGCCGTGGCTTTACAGGCATCAGTAGGGGGGAACATTATCGCTCGAGAAACTATTAGAGCCTTGAGAAAAGATGTAACCGCTCATCTGTACGGGGGAGACATTACTAGAAGGAAAAAACTTTGGGCTAAGCAGAGGAGGGGTAAGGAAGAGCTAAAACAAAAAGGCCGGATTAATATTCCAGCCGACGTTTTTTTACAGATTTTAAAGGATTAGTTAAAAAAAGTATGGGAGAATTAAAGAAAAAATCATGGCAATGATTACTAAAGAAACAAGTACCCCCCAAATAGTTTTTATAATTTTTTGGTTTTTCATATACTAAATAATTAAAATTATTTTTGTCTATATCTGTAATAAGATATTTAATTATGATAAGATTAATTAAAAGACTAAATCTGATATCGGTTACGTTGATTGTACTCTTGGTATTACTTATAGCCCTTGCTTTTTTGAATTGGAAGATTAGTCTAAAAAGAAACTCATTGAAAAAAGAATTGCAATCTTTGAATCAGAAAGTGCAATCATTGGAAGAAAGAAGTGATAGTTTGAAAAAACAAATGTCCCAGAAAGATTTACTCGCTTATTTAGAGAGATTGGCCAGGGAAGATCTCGGTCTGCGAAAAGAGGGGGAAAGAGTCGCAGCCTTTCCCATAGAAGCCATTGACGCCACTAACACTAATATCAACAATATCAATAATGATAAGGTTTTCAAAAAACAGAGCCTTTGGGAAATAATATTCGGACACTAAAATATTATAATATTATACATTTTTTCAAGCAATGGAACAAGGTTTTTCGCGGGGTTAGTTGAGCGGTTCAACATAACCTTCCCAAGGTTGAGAGGCGGGTTCGACTCCCGTACCCCGCTCCAAGTGAATACAATATTTTTGCCAGCGTAGCTCAATTGGTAGAGCAACGGTATCGTAAACCGTAGGTTATCGGTTCAAATCCGATCGCTGGCTCATTTTTATTCTTTCTTTTTTCGTAAAATTATGCTATAAAAAAATAGCTGAATTAATTTTAGAATGGTAATGAATAATGAATTATTGTCTTTCATAGAGGGATTAGAGAATAGGTTTTTAAGGATTGAAAGTCATCCCAAGATGCGGGTTTTATCACAGGATTTTAACTCTCTGGAGCAAATGGTTACTCGGGCTGATTTTTGGGAAACAGAAGAGAATCCTTCTTTGGTCCAACAGAAATTTAATGAGCTAAAAAATCAAAAAAATAAGCTAGATAATTTTAGAAAAGACCTTAATTATTTGGCAGATGTCACCAAAATCATTGGAGAAGAATCGGCGGAAACAGAAGAAATTAGACAGAAAGCTAAAATGCTAGAATCAGAATTAGAACAGTTAGAAATCCACTTTTTTCTTAGTGGAAAATATGATTTTTGTTGGGCTATTTTTAATATCCAAGCTGGTGCTGGCGGCAAAGATGCTGAGGACTGGGCTGGTATGCTTTTGAGGATGTATCAGAGGTATTTTGAACGGAAGGGCTGGCCCTTTATTGTTTTAAATCAACAATTTTCTGAAGGGACTGGGGCGGAAGGCAGGTTGGGGATAAAAGAAACTTCCTTAGAAGTTAAGAAGGATTTCTCTTTCGGCTTTCTGAAAGGAGAAAATGGTATCCATCGTTTAGTCCGAGTGTCTCCTTTCTCTGCCAAGCAGCTTCGTCATACTTCTTTTGTTAAAATTGAAGTCTTGCCGAAGCTTGATGAGATTAAGGCAAAAGAGGTAGAAATGAAAACGGATGATTTAAAAATTGATGTTTTCCGTTCTTCTGGGCCGGGTGGTCAAAATGCTAATAGGAGAGAAACAGCGGTTAGGGTTATACATTTGCCAACAGGCCTCGGTGCGATCTCCCAGGTAGAGCGCACCCAAGCCGCTAATAAAAAGATTGCCCTCCAGATTTTAGCAGCCAGGGTTTTTCAGCTTCAAGAGGAGGCGAGGGCAAGGGAGGTGTCTCAAATTAAGGGCAGGAGAATGCCTGCTTCATTCGGGAGTCAAGCTAGATCTTATATTCTTTATCCGTATAAGCTAGTTAAAGATCATAGGACAGGTTATCAAACAAGCGATGTGACAGAGGTTTTGGACGGAGATTTGGATAATTTCATTCAGGCCGAGATCGGCCTTTAGTTTCTTAGAGTAAAGTGCACCTATGATTTCTTTTTGCAATGTAGTTAAAATTTATAATTCAGGCACCAGGGCTATTACCGCTTTAGATGATATTTCTTTTGCGGTTGAGCCGGGGGAATTCATTTCTTTAGTTGGAAAATCAGGATCAGGTAAAACGACCCTTATTAAGCTTTTAGTTGGAGAGGAGAAACCAACCCAAGGTGAGGTTTTCTTCCAGGACCTAAGGGTTTCTAGTGCCTCCCCGAGTCTTCTACAACAGATTAGGAAAAAGATTGGGGTTGTTTATCAAGATTACCGGCTTTTGCTTAATAAGACAGTTCAGGAAAATTTAAGCTACATCATGGAGGTAATTGGAGTCCCAAAAGAAACCATCGATAACGACATCCCACAGGTTTTGTCTATAGTGGGACTCGATCAGAGGGCTGATAATTTTCCTCATGAGTTGTCTGGGGGAGAGAAGCAGAGGCTAGCTATCGCTAGGGCTTTAATACACAGGCCGCAAGCCATAGTGGCCGATGAGCCAACCGGTAACTTGGATCTCTATAACACTTATGAGATTATTTCTTTGTTGCAGAAAATCAATAACTTAGGCACCACTGTAATGCTTTCCACTCATAACAAGGAGATAGTAGACGCTCTCAAGAGGAGAGTGATTACTTTGGAAGAGGGCAAGATTATCTCTGATGAAAAAATTGGGAAGTTTATTCTTTAATATGGTTTCTTCGTTAAAAAGTATTATAAAATTTGGCTGGAATGGATTTTCCAGAAATAAATTATTGAGTTTTCAGGCCATTTTCATTATGGCTGTAGTGGTTTTAACAACTGCCTCCTTATTTTTATTTAAAGGATTAACCAATTTTTTAATTGAAGAAATTGAAAAGAGGGTTGACATAGTTGTTTCTTTTAAAAGAGAGGTGCCAGAGGAAGATATCTTGAAAGTTAAAGAAGATCTCTACAATAATCTTTCTGGTGAAGTTGAGAGTGTCACCTATATCTCTAAAGAAAGGGCCCTTGAGGTTTTTAAACAGAAACATGCCAATGATCCAGTTTACCAAAAGGCTTTGGAGGAGTTGCAAGATAATCCACTTTTGCCCTCATTGAACATTAAGGCGTCTAATCTTAATGGTTATGCTAATATTGCCAATTTTTTAAAAAATGAACAATTCGGCAATTTGGTCAATAGGGTTTCCTATAATGATGAAACCCATAGGAAATCAATTGAGAAGTTAATTATTATAACATCTGGCGTGAAGAAGGTTGGCTTAGGTATTAGCATCATTTTGGGTATTTTGGTTATTCTCATTACTTACAATACGGTGAAGTTATCCATCTTTTCGTTAAGGGATGAAATTACTACGATGAGATTGGTCGGTGCTTCTAATATGTTCATCCAAGGTCCTTTTTGGGTTCAAACTGTTATCTGCGGTATTTTTGCCGTGACGGGGGCCGATCTACTATTGTTTTTTGGTGTTTTCTATTTGAATAGCAAGTTAAGCGAGTGGCTGCTGCAGTTTAATATTTTGAATTACTTCCAAGAGAGTCTTCTGCTACTGTTAGGCATACAAATAGGCCTTGTTGTGGTTTTGGGAATATTCTCTACATTTTTAGCCTCGCGCAAGTATTTAAAAGTTTAGAAGCAACAAATTCTAGAATTCGGAGGTCGTCTAATGGTAGGACATCAGGTTCTGGCCCTGATAATTGGGGTTCGAGTCCCTGCCTCCGAGCTAGTTGGCATTTAATATACCAAGTTTTATCGTATAATGATTTCATGACCAATTCGTTAAAATTTAACCCCTTACTTCCCGAGCTTTATGTATCTAATTTTGAAACGAGTCTATATTTTTACGTAGATATTATTGATTTTAAGTTGGAATATAAGCGTGATAATCCAAAGTTTGGTTTTCTGTCATATCAAGGAAGTCAGTTAATGATTCAAGAGTTGGTTTCGGGTGAAAGGGAAGCAGAAAAAATGGAGCAGCCGTTTGGTAGAGGTATCAATTTTCAAATAGAAACAAACAGCACCCAAACAATTATTGATTCTTTAAATAAAAATAACTACCCAATAAAAAGGGGAATAAAGGACAATTGGTATCAAGAGAATAATATTCTCCATGGCTGCCGAGAAATTTTAGTTACAGACCCTGACGGATATCTGTTTCGATTTTCCGAAGACCTCGGTGAGAAATCAGTCTCATAGTTTGTACTTTTTCGATTTCTTCTTTGATTTGAGCCACAAGATTAAAGCCAGAGAAATCCTTGATAATACTAGCTAAATTGCATGGTTATATTAGAGTTACGATTCTCGAGCTAAAAAGCCTCAAGCATCCCCTCGTTCTTTGGGGTTATCCAAGGTCTTTCGTACTAAAACATTCCTGACTAGGAATGTTTTAGTTTAACCCCATAGTTCTCATACGTTTCTTTGTAAACAGATATGGCGTTTTCTATAGTTGCGATATATCGTTTGTGAGTATCGGATGAAAGGTTTTCCACAGTTTTTGATATTGACCAATAGTATCGGATAAACGATAATATATTAATGCCTATTAATAAAATAGATAGTAATTATATTTCCTTAACTGAGGCTTCTGTAGCAAGCGGATATTCGCAAGAGTATCTTAGTTTACGTGCTCGTCAGAGAAAGCTGAGGGCGGTTAAGATTGGCCGCAATTGGGTTACTACGCAAGAATGGTTGGATAATTATTTAAAGCAGGTTGAGGTTTCAAAAAATCATACCATTGTTATTCACCCCTTTGTCCAAGAGAGAGCCTTGAGACAAACAATTGATAGCCTTGCTGATAAGCAACTATCTGGTGGTTTAATCAAACAGAAGACTGTAAAAATTGCTTTGCGACCTAAACATTATGTCTTATCTTCAAAAATAATTGCCAAATCATTACCTTTGCTTGTTGTAATTCTGCTTATCTTGGTTTTCTATCAATTGTGGCCAAATTTTGAAATTTTGAAGGGTAAGGCTGCGGATTCTTTTTTAACCCTTAAACAACGATTTACTTTCTCCGCTCAATCGTCTAAAGAATCACCTAAAGTAGGGCTCGGTGATTATTTAAGCATTGCTTCAGAAAAAGATGCTTGGTCAGGCTTTTCTTTGAATGTGAAAAAAGTTTGCAATACAGCTAAACAGAGAATATTTGAAAAGCTACAAAGTGTGGAGGGAGTTGATATAACAGGTAGACGGGTAAGCCAAACCTTACTGACGATTAAGGATGCCTTATGGGGTTTAAGGAATATTTATTTAACTGTGGTTGGCAATATAAAAAAAGGAGGGGAGGGCTTTTGGTTTCATCTGATGAGCGGAGGTCGGGTTTCTGAACAAGGGATTACTAAAACCAATCAATCAGTGCCAAAATATCGGGATGGTTTAATAGTTATACCGTCCGGAGGAGAGCAAACAGATACAGCGATAAAGGAAAAGATTAAACTTTCTTTTTCTGATGAAGTATTAGTTGAGCCAGAGGATGACAATTCAGGAATTATAACACCTGTTTTTAAAAATAAAGCAGGGGACCATTATTTGTATATGATGGTCCCAACGAAAAATTAATTTTAAACCCAATGCGTAGAACCATTATTTTCGCCTCCCTGTTCCTAATAGTGGGGGTGGTGGGGAATGGTTGTGGGACGGTTTTTGCTTACACAATGACTAGCCCTAATTATAGGATGCAACTTGATTCAACGAATATAGGAGGAGAAAGGGCTTCCTCTAATAATTATTTTCAGGAGGGCACAGTAGGAGAAACTGCCACTGGCTTTGCAACGGCATCTTCTTTTAGGTTGTATGCTGGTTTTCAGCAAGCTTACGCCTCTTCGTCCAGCGCTTGCGATAATAATGGAATTTGTGCTGGGTTGGAAAATTCAATGAATTGTACTTCAGATTGTGGCTGTAATAACAACTTAACCTGTGAGTCCCAAAGAGGGGAGGATGTTTCCAATTGTTCAACTGACTGCAGGAGTGGGTCTACAATTTTTGTACCAGATACTGTCCCCTTAAAGATAACAAATGTTGAGGTTAAGGATATAAATTTTGATTCCGCTTTGATTTCTTGGTCAACCGATGAAGTTGGGCTTTGCAAATTTACTTGGGGCACTACCACTAATTATTATGGAGGAGCCATATCAGAGGAGATGTTTTTAAAACAGCACGAAACCTTGCTTTTTAATCTATATTCGGGGAGTTTATACTATTTTAAGATAATTTGCCGCGATACAAACAATAATTGGGCTGAAACAAGCGATTTTCAATTTTCAACTTTATCTATCTCTAATGAAGAGACCTTGTCAAATATTGAAACTTTTTCTTATCAGGCAGGCGAAAGAAATATTAATTTAACATGGGGCAACCCAAAACAAGGTGACTGGGAAGAGATCCAGATATTTAAAAGCGAAAAATTTTATCCACAAAATCCAAACGATGGAGAGTTAGTTTTTAAGGGAAAGGAAGTTTCCTTTCATGATATAAATATTAAAGAAGGCGTTGATTATTATTACACCGCTTTTACCGTTGATAAAAATGGGAATTATTCCTCGGGCGCTATTTTAAAAGCAAGGGTTAAAAAGCCCGGGGAAAGAGAGGGGGGGATACCTCCAGCTGAAGAGCCGAAGGGCAAGGCTCCAGAAAGCATTGAAAGGATAAGCTGGTTAGATTTTGAGTTCTGGCAGGACGGAAAAAGAATAGAAATGACTAGCGGTAGATTTTCTTTTGAAAAAGGTTTACCAATAAAAATCGCAATTCCATATAAAAAATTTCCGGAGGTTTTGAAAACAGTGATGGTTTCTTTGGAAAAAGGACAAGACTACTTCTCGTTCTTATTGAAAATAAATAAAGATCAAACCCATTATATAGCCACCATTGCGCCGCCAGAAGAAGGAGTGTACCCATTAAATATTTATATTTTAGATTATAAAAATCAAACAATGAAAAAATTGGAAAGCTTATTGGAGGTAAAAACCAAAAAAACCATAACGAGCTTAGTGAATTTGGGATTTCTAGAAATGGGATTTCTAAAAAGCTGTAAGGGTAGCCCTTGCTTCTTATTAATTTTAACACCTTTGATTTTTATAATAGCGGTTTTAATGTTAGTCATATTTTCTGCAAGAAGGAAAACAAAAAAAAGTAGAATCAATAGAGGCTTTCCTTTAAATGCAGAGTTTGCTTATAAAAAATGAAACCTTGCGGTAAAAATTTAATATTTTCATTTTTGACAATTTTATTTTTGATTGGTTTTGCCTCGGTAGCTGGGGCTGATTTTAACAAGCAGATAAATTATCAAGGGAAGCTCACCGATTCAAGCGGGAGCAATGTTTCTGATGGAAACAAATGTACGAAGTTTTCTCTGTATACAGCAGAAACCGGGGGAACTTTACTCTGGAGTGAAGAATGGGTTGCTTCAACATCTCTTGTAACTACTACCGATGGGCTTTTCTCTGTTCTGTTGGGGAGCCATCAATCATTAGCGAGCGTTGATTTTAATCAAACAATGTATCTTGAGGTCAAGTTTGATCCGGGATGCGACGGAGTCTTTGAGGAAACATTTACTCCAAGGCAAAAGATAGGAGCAGTGCCAGCAGCTTTTGAGGCAGGGGAATTAGGCGGTAAGACTGAAGTACAATTCGGGACCCTTTCAGAAAATGAAACGATTAGCGGCTCTTGGACCTTTAATAATGCAGGTTATTCAGCTTTATTTACCGGTGGGAGTGTGGGCATTGGAACTTCTCTTCCAGCCTCCAAATTAGAGGTCTATGACAACGCCACCTCCACCCTCACCATTACTTCTGCCTCCAGCACTGCCTCTGACGCTGTTCTTTCTTTCCGCACCGGAGCCACCCCTTCAGAGAACTTCAAGATCTATGTTGATGACTCTGATTCAGACAAGTTAGTAATTGCCACGTCCACTAATGGTAATCTATTTACCATGACGCAGGGCGGGTATGTAGGCATTGGCACTTCAACTCCTGTTTCCCTTTTATCAGTTAACGGCACCACCACAGCCCTAGGATTCAAATTGTTTGGTTTAACAAACTGCAATACATTAGATACAGACTCTGAAGGCAATTTGATTTGTGGAACTGATGAAGGTGGAGCAGGCGTGATAGCATCGTTAAATGGAGTCTCCTCCACCACCCAATCCTTTGCTACAGGGAGCGATACCGGTCTTGAACTAACCATAGCTTCCGACATCAATACAGGCATCCATACCTTTACCCCACGAGTCTCCACAGGATACAGCATTCCTTTATCAGCCTCAACCACTCAATGGAATACTGCCTTCAACTGGGGTAATCATGCTTCAGCAGGGTATCTAACATCAGCCTCAACAGGATACAACTACTGGAGTTTATCTGGTAATAATTTAACCCCCAGCTCCACTGCTTACTTATTAGGCCTTGGCACTACCACCCCCTCTGCCACTTTAGACGTTAGGGGGATTGCCAACATTACTCCGTTTAGGATTGCTTCTTCTTCAGGGGACAACCTGTTAACCATCATGCAGAACGGTTATGTTGGTATTGGAACTACCACCCCAGGCAGTCTCTTATCTGTAGCTGGAGACCTGTTAGTCACTGGTTCTACCACTTTCAACGGTATCTCTTACACCTGGCCCTCCACTGATGGCTCCAATGGTCAGGTTCTCTCTACCAATAGTACAGGTGGATTATCTTGGACGACTGCTTCTGGTGGTAGTGGCACTAACTATTGGGGTCTTTCAGGAACTAATCTTTATACTTCCTCCACCTCTTATCAGGTAGCTATTGGAACAACTACTCCAACATCCTTGTTTGAACTTTGGGGACTTTCAACCTCCACCCTCACCATTACTTCTGCCTCCAGCACTGCCTCTGACGCTGTTCTTTCTTTCCGCACCGGAGCCACCCCTTCAGAGAACTTCAAGATCTATGTTGATGACTCTGATTCAGACAAGTTAGTAATTGCCACCTCTTCCTCTGCTAATCTGTTAACCATTATGCAGAACGGTTATGTTGGTATTGGGACAAGTTCTTCACAGTCTCTTATCTGTAGCTGGAGACCTGTTAGTCACTGGTTCTACCACTTTCAACGGTATCTCTTACACCTGGCCCTCCACTGATGGCTCCAATGGTCAGGTTCTCTCTACCAATAGTACAGGTGGATTATCTTGGACGACTGCTTCTGGTGGTAGTGGCACTAACTATTGGGGTCTTTCAGGAACTAATCTTTATACTTCCTCCACCTCTTATCAGGTAGCTATTGGAACAACTACTCCAACATCCTTGTTTGAACTTTGGGGACTTTCAACCT
>JAQTPV010000014.1 GCA_028712605.1 Minisyncoccota bacterium
ATATACGTTCAGGAGATTAAGGCTGATGGAGCCACGGTGGCCCTTGATAAAAGCGATAACTTTTTTACAATCACCGCTATTGCTCCAAGTGTAACAGTCATTTCGCCTAATGGAGGAGAAACGATAAAAACTGGGGATAGTTTTGCTATTAAATTTAAGGCCAGCGGATTAAGCTCTACCAGTAAGCTAAAAATTTATGCTTGCACTGATAGTACCTTAACCCCAGTTTGCTCGCTGGTTGACCCCAATTCCTTGCTGACTAGCTCGCTTTATTATATGTGGACAGTGCCTTTAGACTTCTTTAATAGGGCTGGCATGGGTTCCTCGGGTGATAAATTTAAGATACAGGTTAGTGAAATCTTGTCCAATGGCAATACTGGTATTTGGGATAGAAGCGATAATGCTTTTAGCCTTGTTTCTTCTGCTACTAGTAGCAGTTGCCCAGTGCCTATATTAGACCTTAAGAATGGCTATTATAATGCTTGGATAAGTTCTAGCGTCCATCCGCCAGTTGGTTGGCAGAAGGAATACCCAGCTTTTAAGAGTTTTTTAGATATGTTATTAAGCTGTCAGCAGATTACTAAAGATGAGTATAACTCACAGTGCAGTTATTATCATTTGGATTGTGCCGCGACTTCGCTAAAGATTATAGAAAATGGTTTGGCCAATATTGCCGCACAAATTCAAGCGTTAATGATGCAAATGGGGCGATAAGGTAGGTACAATAACTGTGGATAAACTGTGGAAAAGTAGGTAGTTAAAGACATCAAACCCCTGATTTTTACTGTAAAGTCAGGGGTTTTTGGTTGTCTTGTGGAGAAGTGTTGACACAGGTAAAATTATGAGCGAAAATGGGAGTACGTGGAGGGCTGTGGATAAAAGTGGGGATAAACCCTTCGAAATGTGGATAACTATGTTTTTAGGTGAATATCAGTATTCAATAGACGAAAAGAAAAGATTGGCCATCCCAACAAAGTTTCGACTGAAATTGGGTAAAAAAGCAGTCATCACCAGAGGCTTGGACAACTGTTTATTTTTGTATCCCTTAAAAGAATGGGAGAAGTTAGCGGAAAAATTAAGCAAGTTACCTATTTCTCAAGCTGATGCTAGGGGATTTAGCCGTATTATGTTGGCTGGAGCGATGGAAGTTGATTTGGATGCTTTGGGTAGAATTTTGGTTCCTGATTATTTAAAACAATATGCTTCTTTAAATAAGAAAGTTATCGTAGCTGGTCTTTATAACAGAGTAGAAATTTGGGATGAAGATAAATGGAATCATTACAAACAACAAACAGAAAGCGAAGCGGGCAATATCGCTGAAAGACTAAAAGAGCTTGGCGTGTAAAATATGCACACCCCGGTCTTAAAAGAAGAGGTTCTGTACTACCTAAATCCAAAGCCAGGTGAAAATTTTATTGATGCTACCTGCGGTTTTGCTGGACACAGCCAAGCGATTTTAGAAAAAAATGCACCCAATGGAAAGGTGTTAGGTATTGAATGGGATCAACAGGCTTTTGAAGCGATACAAAAAGAGAGTATTGAAGGGCTGTTGGTCGTGAATGATTCTTACGCTGATTTGCAGAACATACTCAACCAGAATAATCTTGGAAAAATCAGTGGTGTTCTGTTTGACTTGGGGATGTCTAGTGATCAAGTAGACAAAGCTGAAAGGGGATTTAGTTTTACTAAGGATGGTCCCTTGGATATGCGATTTAGCCAAAACCAAGAACTAACTGCCGCCCAAATTGTTAATCAATGGCCCCAGCAGGATATCGCCCATATTTTACGGGATTTTGGCCAAGAAAGATTCTACAAACTGATTGCTAAAAATATTATTAAACGGCGGCAAAGGCAAAGAATAATCGGTACCCATCAATTAGTGGACATTATAAAAGAAATTGTCCCAAGGGCAGCCCTAAGGGGGAGGACTCACCCAGCCACTAAAACCTTTCAAGCTTTAAGGATAACCGTTAATAATGAATTAGGGAATTTAGAAAAGGCCCTGCCTCAAGCTTTGCAGATCCTAGAGAAAGGCGGCAGGCTCTGTGTCATTTCTTTCCATTCTCTGGAGGACAAAATAGTAAAAAACTTCTTCAAAGAGCAAGCCAAAGCAGGGATTATTTCGCTTCTAACTAAAAAGCCAATAATTCCTCAAACAAAAGAAATTCAATTAAATCCTAGGTCAAGATCCGCTAAACTCAGGGCGGCCGTTAAAAATTAAATACTATGCCTAAAAAATCAAAAACTAAACCGATCCTCTGCTTAGCCTTAATAGCTTTCGTGCCTTTGCTTGGTTTTTATCTGTTTCAAGTAGGTGACGCTGTTCAAACCAGCTTTTTAATTAAAAATTCTCAAGCAGAGATAGAAGGACTTAAAGAGAATAATTTAGCTTTGCAAGCTGAAGCCGCCAGAACCCTCTCTTTGGCCGACTTGGAGAGTAAGATGACTGCCATGAATTTCGTACCCATTCAGAATGTAAAATATCTGTCCGCAGCAAAGCCTTTAGCCCAAAAACCGGAAATTACCTATAACAAGTAAAACAAGTAATGAGATTTCTAGTGAATGACTAAATCCAGCATTACGCAAACAAAAAGAATTCAGAAGATAGACAAAAAGTCAGTCCATTTGCCTTTACGGCCCGAGGCGCGAAGCAGTCAGTGGAGAGTGTACGCTGTGTTTTTTTTGTTTATCGCGGCCTCTCTGGTCATGATTTTTAAGTTATTTTCTCTTCAAGTCTTAAAGGGTGATTACTATGAGGCTATGGCCCGCGGACAACAGGTATCCCTTAAAGAGGACCAAGCCTTAAGAGGTGACATTTTACTTTTGGACAGCTCTTTCCCTCTAACTCAAGTTAAGACAAAAAATGTCATTTACGTTTTTCCTAGTAAGATTGAGCCTCAGCAATATGAAGCCGAAGCTAAAAGTTTAGCTGAAATTTTGGGTGAAAAAACAGAAGACTGGTTTTTCGCTTTGCAAAAGGGTGAGGCCATTAAAAAAGAAGTCACTGATGTGCAAAGAGAGGCTTTCCAAGAAAGAAAACTAGATTCTGTCATTTTAGAGAAAACTAAGGCTAGATTTTATCCTCAAAAAGATTTCGCCAGCCACGTTATTGGTTTTGTGGGGACTGAAGGGGTGGGGCAGTATGGTTTAGAGGGTTATTATGATGATTTGTTGAGAGGCGATAGCACTATTTCTCAAACTGGCCGTTCTCCTTTAGGCTATTTGACTTCTCTGGAACCTGAAGAAGAAAAACAGCAAAAAGGCGCTGAATTATGGTTAACCTTGGATTACAAAATTCAGTACTTAGCTGAAAAATTATTAAAGCAGGCTAAGGCTGATTGGCAAATTGACTCGGGTCAAATAATTGTTCAGGATCCTTCAACTGGTAAGATTTTAGCCATGGCCAATTATCCCAGCTTTGACCCTAATGACTACGGTAACCAAAATGATTTTGATATCTTTTTGAATAAGGCTTTGCAAACCACTTTTGAGCCTGGGTCCATTTTTAAGCCTGTTACTATGGCTGCTGGCTTGGAGGAGGGGCTGGTTACGCCTGAAACGACCTACGAGGACACTGGCTCGGTGAATGTGGGCGGCCCCAGTATTTATAATTTTGCTAAGCATATTTTTGGGGTCTGTGATATGACCATGGTCTTGAAGCAATCTATCAATACGGGAGTTGTTCTTGTGGAAAGTAAATTGGGTGGCGAAAGATTTTTAAGATATGTTTCCAAGTTTGGTTTTTTTGATAAAACAGGCATTGATTTACAGGGAGAGGTCTGCTCCGAAAACAAAACCTTAAAAAATGGTTACCCGCGCGATTTTGCCACGGCCAGTTTTGGCCAGGGCATAGAGGCAACGCCCCTTCAGATGGTCCAGTCTTTTTCCATAATCGCTAATAAAGGCAAGCTGATGAAGCCGTATATTGTCGCTAAAATTGTTAAACCCGATGGTCAAGAGATTATTACCCAGCCCAAGGTTGTCAGAGAAGTCATTTCAGAGAAAACAGCTGATCAATTAAGTTGGATGTTAGAAAAAGTTGTTAGCGAAGGCTCAGGCCGCAAAGCTAAAATTCAGGGCTATCAAATTTCCGGTAAAACTGGCACGGCCCAAGTGATTGTTAACGGCCGTTATTCTGAAGACAATACCACCCAAAGCTTTTTAGGCTTTTTTCCAAGTGACAATCCCAGGGCTGTGGTCTTGGTTAAGTTAGATAATCCCAAGAATTCTTTGGAGGCAGGCAGTTCTGCAACGCCAATCGGCCGAGAGATGATAAAAAACATGATTGACTTGTGGCAAATCCCACCCACAGAGCCAGTGAGTGATTAGCCGTAGTCAGCCCTCCTATTTTTAGTTTTCCACAGGCCCTCTTGCCTTTTCTAATTGGGCTGTTATATTAATTTATATGCAGGATTTGATTGACAAGATGGTTTTATGGCTCGTCCTCCTTTTGCAGCAAGGGGGCGAATTTGAGTATTGTAAGATTTAAAAAGATATAATCAAAACTTTCACCGCCCCCTTTCCAAAGGGGGCGGTTTTCTTTTGGCAACCATCTTGATACCTTTTATGCATTATAAAATGATTCTCAATTTATTAAATTTCTTGCTTTTACTCCTTTTGCCGCGAGGGAGTTAGTTTGAGTATTTAATAAACCATTGAATATTCCAACCAGCCCCCTTGATTGGCAGGGGAGCTGGTTTTTTGCACTTTACTATATAAATTCATATAGGAGGAGCACGATAAATAATGGGTGATGCAGTAGGTAAGGTGATTGTTAGGATAACCGAGCTTGAGGCGGAAGAGTTGAAAAAAAACAACGCTTTTAAACAGGGGGAATCCATAAGGATGTTTAGAACATGCCCAAGGGTATTAGGCGGGTTTGTTTTAAAAAAAGATAATGCTGGGCATTATCTTGAATTCTCCTTTGAAAAATAGCTATATCATGGGGGTGAGGCGATGCCTTACCCCATATTCTTTATCTGGAGTTTTCAGTTTTTCACAGATAGAGCTATTGACAGTCCTTATTCATTTTGTTAGATTTAATACGTAATTGGTTATGAAAAGTCAAACTAGTCAGCAGAATTTCTTTAGTTTTATTTTTGCCAGCTCCCACCGGGGTTAGTTTGAGTTTTCTATTCAGTTTAAAATTATTAGAAATTTCAACCAGCCCTTCAATGGGGCTGGTTTTATTTTGGGGAGTCGGTTTGAGTTTTGTAAAATAAATTTTTAAAAAATTCACACGGGCCCCAGATTAGTTGGAGCCCGTGTTCTTTAATTTTTTCATAGATTATCTTTAACGAATAGCGAATAGTTGACCAATGGATTATTTCCTCCTTAAATTGAGGGAGGAGAAAGGACAGACAAATGTTAAGGGTGGTTAAAAGTTCCGGTTTTGCCAAAGAATTGCTTGATTTCCAGGGGCATCTACGACCCTATTCAACTTGGATGGGCATTGGTACAAATGGAAAGACATATCCAGATGAGATGGTTTGCCGTTACATAGAATGGGGCGCGGAATACAGTGGCGACTTTACCTTAGTGATAGCGGATGACCTCCAAATCTACAACCAGATACCTTTTAATGGTCATCAAGGATTAGAAGAATTAAGGGAAAGGTTTAGGAGTGTGGGTAGGCAAAGAAAAACCGCTCTTGAGGGGTGGGTGCGAAAAAATAAAATAAAAAATGTTAAAATTTGGAGATGGCAAGAAGCATTTGAGGCACTAAAAACAGAATTTCCAAGCGTTGACTTTGACTCTTTTGAGCAGTATTTCATTTCTGGCGAGAAGATCAGTGACCCTGGATTCCATAGCAGATTTATAGGGATAGTAGAAACGCAAGTCCCTGGATTTTGTAAAAAAATACTAATGGAAGGTAGGGATGAAAAATTAGGGAAATTTACAGCTTCCCTTTATGCTCGTCAGGAGGTTTTTTTAACCTTTACGCTAACTTTAACCAAAAAGGCATCCATTAAAATTGGGCACGCAGGCGAAAAGATTTATGACGAGTTTTCAGAAGATATCATGGGGGGCAAATATGGCGAGCGATTGGCCATAGATGGAAAGGATAATTTTTTTGGAGGGGTCTATTTAGGATAGGCACTCCAGTTGACATATAGAGAGGGGGCTCTTGGGATTAAAATCCCAAAAAGAGCGGGGCGGGAAAGGCCTTCGCCAGCCCACCTCTCTTTTTTCGTATATAAAATTTGTAGTTTCCTAATAATAAGCCTTGACAGCTTTAATAATTTTTGCTAAAAATAAAACAATATGAAAAGTCAAACTATCCAGCAGAATTTTTTTTATTTCTATTATTGGGTCAGCTCCCGCCGGGGTTAGTTTGAGTTTTCTATTCAGGTTAAAATTATTAGAAATTTCAACCAACCCCTTGACGGGGCTGGTTTTATTTTATGGAGATGATTTTTCAAAAATATTTTTGGTTTTATTATCCCTATTTCCTTTGCCGGAAAGAGTCGGTTTGAGTTTTGTAAAATAAATTTTTAAAAAATTCACACGGGCTCCAAATCGGTTGGAGCTCGTGTTCCTTAATAACACATTACATTTTTTCCCAAATTGAATGGGAAGAAGAAAGGATAAAATGAAAGAAATATCAGAAAAGCAAGAGGGGCAATATCAAAAAGATTGGATTGGCTATCGCCCTGAAATTAGGGTGCTGGATTGTACTGTGCGTGACGGTGGGCTAATGAATGATCACTTATTTAGCGATGATGCCGTAAGGGCAGTCTATCAAACCTGCGTTAAGGCTGGCATTGATTATATGGAATTAGGGTATAAGGCATCAAAGAAAATATTTACTCCCAAACAATTTGGTATATGGAAATTTTGTGATGAGGACGACGTCCGCCGAATAGTCGGTGATAATGATGGGAAGTTAAAGCTCTCTGTAATGGCAGACGCAGAACGGACAGACTATCATGAGGACATTCTGCCTAAAAAGGATAGTGTTCTGGACATGATCCGTGTTGCTACATACATCCATCAAATTCCTATCGCTATTGATATGATCAAAGATGCGGCTGACAAGGGCTACGAGACCACGTGCAATATAATGGCTATATCAACAGTCCAAGAAGGTCAACTTAGAAGTGCATTAGATGCACTAGCAGAAACCCCGGTTGGAACTATTTACGTCGTGGATAGCTTTGGGTCGCTTTACAGTGAACAGATTAGGGATTTTACATTGATGTACCTAAGGCATGTCCAACCCGCAGGCAAGGAAGTAGGAATTCACACTCACAATAACCAGCAATTGGCTTATGCGAATACGGTTGAGGCACTGATTCAGGGTGCAAATAGGCTAGACGCAAGCTTGGCAGGTCTTGGGAGGGGTGCAGGCAACTGCCCGATTGAACTTTTAGTAGGCTTCCTTCATAACCCAAAACTCAGATTACGCCCCTTACTTCAATGTATTAAAGATCACATTGAGCCAATGCATGAAAGATTAAGATGGGGATTTGGTATTCCCTATATGATTACAGGTCTGTTAAATCAGCATCCCAGAGAAGCCATGAAATTCATGGAAGAGACGGATACGAAAGATATTGTTAACTTTTTTGATTCGATGGCGGAGGAAGAATAAGGGAATTCTGTCTGAAGTTTTTTAACTTCAGACAGAATTCCATCTTCATTCGTTTGGTCTTACAGAGTAACTCAACGAAGGTGGCATATAAAAGAATATCGCAATCAATCAAGGCGGTGGGTGTTGTACCTTCAGCAGGAAATTGTTAAAATCAATTTATGAAGACACTAGGCATTTTAGGCGGTTTAGGGCCTGAATCAACAACTGAATTTTATTTGAAATTAGTTCAAAAGTGTCGGGAGCAAAATAATATTTCTTGGCCACCGGTGGCTGTTTACTGTGTGCCGCTGGCTTTTGATTTTTTGAACGAAGTGATTATTGGCGGTGGTGGAGAAATAAAAGATTTCTTACCGTTTTTAATTGATGGCGCTAAGCAACTTGATAAAGCCGGGCCAGATTTTGCGGTTATTCCTTGCAACACCGCTCACATTTTTATTGACGAAATTCGAGCGATGTCAAGAACGCCCTATTTGAGCATAGTTGAAGAAATTGCCCTTTTGGCCAAGGAGAAACGAATGAAAACATTGGGATTGCTTGGCACACAAAAAACAATTGACTCTGGCATATATGCAAAAGCCCTTCAAAAGCAGGGGATCTCCTTGGTAATTTCTAGCCAAGCTGAACAAGAAATTGTTTCGCAAACAATCGGAAAAATTTTAAATAATACAACCAACGAGGAAGATAAAATTGAAATGTTGAATATAGTGAGGAATTTGCAACAAAAAGGGGCTAAGGCGGTAATTTTGGGGTGCACTGATATTCAGCTTTTAATTAATCAAAAAGATACAGATGTTATTTTGGTAGATACTGTTGAGACATTGGTTGATGCAACTGTTAAAAAAATGTTGTCTTAGATATAATCGCATAGGGTTTTCAGCGGATAAGGGTGAAATATGAAGAATGAATTTTTGAAAAATTTAATACTGGTTTGGTGGTGGGTTTTGCATTTTAAGCTGCAAAGCCCGGGTTTTAGTTATGTAAGGTAATTGGATAGTGACTGGATCAGTTTGTTAAACCCTCTCTGGCTTTGCTGGGGAGGGTTTTGTTTATAGCACCTTCAAAATTAATAGAGGGTGGAGATTATACTACTTAAGGGAGGAAATGTTATGCCGTTTAGAGAGGTGTCAATGACTAAAGGACTGGTTGGTATTGGAGTGGACATTACGGAAAAATGCAATCGGAACTGTTTAACTTGTTTTGCTAAGCATACGCCTAGGGACATGCAGCGGTGTATTTTTGAACGTATTGTTGATGAGGGAGCAGAGCTTGGGTTTCCAGAGTTCTATATCTTGGGTGGGGAGCCTGGCCTAAGGGCGGACTTGCAAGATATTCTGCGCTATACAGTCAAAAAATTTAATTTGGTTATTTTAGTGACTAATGCTGATTTTTTGGCAAATGAGGCAGTTTGCCAGCAGGTAGCTGATACTGGCGTAGTTGTGGCGGCTCAAAGGCACACCCTAGAAAGCAATAAAGCAGATTATCAGATGGAGAAATTACTTACTGGTGGCAATCATTTAGGGACTAGTCATGCTGGCTGGCGTAATATAGAAAAGTATTTTCCGCCAGAAAGAGTTTGCGTTCAATGCTGTATTACTAGACCCGTAGTTGATTCTGGCAGAGGCAGTATTTTTAAAGTTTTCCGTTGGGCGCGCGAAATGGGTTATGAGCCAGTGATGGAGTTCACTAAAGAGGGGAGTGCCTTTAGGCGCGGTTGCCAATACGATGTGTCTCCGGAAGAGATGATGCAGGTTTTGCAGGAATTTCGCCGAATTGATATAGAGGAATTTGGCTTGCCGGGCGCTGACTTATTGTCGCCGCAAGCCTATGGCAAAACTTGCCATATGCAGGAAGCTTCAATTCATTTTCTGGTTGATGGTATGGCTGTTCCTTGTGTGGGATTTCCAGGTTTAAGCTACGGCAATATCATGGGGACGAGTTTAGCTGGAATCTTAGATAATCCTTTAAGGCAGCTTATCAAAGAGCCGCAGAAATGGATTTACGGATATTGCAGCACTGACTGCCCTTACTTTGAAAGATGTACTGGCGGTTGTCGAGGCAGCAGTTTTGATATGGCGGGCTGCTATAGGGCAAGCTTTCATTATTGCCCGCATATTCCGAAGGATTTAAGAATAACTGATATGGTTCCACCCACTTGCTCGGGCTGTCCATTAGAGGGGCACCCGAGTTGCAAGCCTAAAAGAAATTAGGTTGATAGGGGAAAGATATGGAGAGCTCTTGAGAGACTCGGCCATATCTTTTCCCCATAATATAATTTAAAATATAATTGAATGTAGGTATGCTTATTCAAAAAGTTAAAGAATTTAAAAAGGTTTTAGGGATAAATGAAGAAATCATTGGCATTAGTTTTGTTAAAAGGCCGCCCAGTGACACAAGGCAATGTCGCGATACAGCCTGCACGGCTTTAGCTAGGGCCTTGCTGAAAGGGGAGAGGGTGGTTTTTGGCAGCCAGTTATTTCCTCAACTTTGCTCTGGAGCCAACTACTTTTTAAGGTTAGCTGATGTTAGCGATAAAGAGGCCAGAGATGTTTATATAAAAGATGAGCACGTTTTTGCCAATAGCCAAAGCTGTGATTCTTTCTTACGCAGCTTGCCCAAGTTTCCTAAAAACTTAATAAATAGATTTATAATTATTAAACCGCTGACCGGGGAGGGGAGTGTTGATATTGTTATCATGTTGCTTAATCCGGCGCAAGGTGGTCGGGTTCTGGGCCTATTAAACCATCGTCATTATCAGCCAGTGGTTATTTTGCCTAATCAGCCAAGTTGTTTGGCTATTTTCGCCCCGCTTACAACTGGCCAGCCCCACTGCAATTTTATTGATTATTACGATCGCTATTATCAGGGCACAGTAAAGAGGCAGAAGATTTGGCCTGAAGATAAGATGTTGATTTCTTTGACTACGAAGGATTTTCAAGAGGCTTTGAAGAATTTAGAAAAAAGCCCCCATGGAAGTTTTCGTCCTAAACTAAAACCCCAGAAAGTAGATCCCATCTAATTTTCCACAGGGCTGGCGTTGACTTTTTTGGAGTGATGCGATATCCTAATAATATATGAGTATTCAAACCAACTATTACATTCAAAGAATGGTTTGCACTACCAAATCCTCAAATCCGAGGAAGGAGGTTGGTTTGAGCTTTTTAATGAGGAAATAAAAAACGAAAAGTAAAAAGCTGAGGCGAATCTCCTTCTGTGGAATGGAGATTTTTTCGTTTTTTAACAATATATCTTTTAAATTTTGGTAGAATATTATCAATATGGTTAGGGAGGGTTTACGGTATGAGTGATTCAAAAGACAAAGCTAGGCTGAAGAGAAAACAGCAAAAAGGAGTAAAAAATATAGCAAAGCCGCCAGGAGAACAGGGCAAGATAGTTTCTACTCAAGGTGAGGCTATAAAACTTCTTAAGAAAGGTTTCTTCAGCAAGATGGAGCACCTAGAAAGTGGTTCTTATCGTTTATTGGCTTAGAAGGATAAAGGGAGGTAAATCGGATGGTTAGTATGGGCGACCCAAAACATAAGGCCTTCTGCACTCTGTGCCATCAGTTAGTATATCTTGGTAGAAAACTTAATGCTGCTCAAGAAAAAGGTGATGAAGATGCTATCAAGAAATACCGATTCCAGATTAAGGCAACGGTGATAGGCATGCTAAGAGTTTCAGAAGAATAAGCTCAATTTATAGAACAAAGGCGTTCCGCGAACGCCTTTTCACTTGCTTAGAGGATGTTTTTGCTTCTTGTTTTCTGAAGGATTTTTGTTATATTAAAAGTGTTTTTTGGCCCCATCGTCTAGTGGCCTAGGACTCATGGTTCTCAACCATGCAACACCGGTTCGAATCCGGTTGGGGCCGCTAAGAAAACTAAGTAGTAATTAAAAATTATGGAAAACGAATTTTTTGAAAAGAAGCCGAACATTCCAGAAATGGATTTTAGGGAAGCAGAAAAGAGATTAACAAATTTAAAGAAGGCCTTATTCAATATTGACGACCCAGACCAGAGGCTTGCAGCTCACAACAAAATTAATGATCATATAAGAGAAATATTACTTGCGAAATACGGGCAAGATTTTTGTCAAAAAACGCTGTCTTTCCATATTTTCACCGAGGGTAGTATTTTTGCTGCGGAAAGGACAATGATGGAAAGGGAAGATTTCCCGGGCGAGGACTCGCTTGAAAAATTCGCGGAGCAGATGCTCAAAGAACGAGAAAATATATGATAAAAAATATTATTTTTGATTGGTCCGGCGTGATTTGTGATAATTTATTGCCAACCTATAAAACAGCCATGCTTATTTTTAAGGAATTCGGCGCTCCAGAGATTACATTGGAGGAGTTTAGGGATACGTGGGTTCAGCCCTATATGCTTTTTTATAACAAGTATATGTCCGATTTAACCCATGAAGAGGAGGTAGCCGCTTTTAAGCCAGCTTTTGCCCAAGCGGTTGCTGAATACTCTGCAGGGGCTTATCCTGGAGTTAAGGAAACCTTGGAAAGATTTAAGCAAATGGGCATAAAAATGATGGTGTTGAGCTCTGATCCCCGGGGAAGCATTTTATCCCAAGTAGAAAAATTTAATCTTGGAGGGTTGTTTGATGAAATCGTCGGCGAAGCCCATGACAAAGGGCATTTTATTCACGATATTTTAGCCAGAAATCAGTTTGATCAAAAAGAGACGGTTTTTATTGGCGATACCCCTCACGAAGTTGAGGCAGGTAAAAAGGCAAATGTGAAGACAATCTCTGTAACCTGGGGCTACAAAAGCGAAAAAGCCCTCCAAACCGCTGGCCCTGACTTCATAGTCCATAATTTACCAGAGCTTGAGTCAGTTATCCTTGATTAAATTTTGAAAGGTTCGAATCTGACTTCCCGAGCCAACTCGCCCGAGAGTTTTTCTCTCGAGTTTGCTTTTTAGAAAGAAGGGCGTATAATGAAAATAAAGATTCTGAGAGTTTTGAACTACAAATATATCATTCAGGGAAAGAAGAAGACCCAATAATATTATTTGCGACTCACCGTTATTATGAGTTGTTTTTTATTTCCAAAATATGATTCCACGATTCAAAAAGGTTATAGAGATTGTAAATCCACACTTAAAGAAAGAACAGTTTCTAGAGGAGCATAATAGACTGTCTCCTGAAAATTTGAGAGCTACTATTTCCTTGCTTTCTCGTTTCAGAGTAGAGAAAGCCTCGCTTTTCCAGGATGATAATTGGCCCATAGATAAGTTTAGGAGGCCATTTATTATATGGCTTATTTCTTTATCTTGGGATAAAAATAACGTACAAACTTAACTTTAGCTAGCTGGCGGATCTGACGCAGAAACCCTTACAAAACAAGGGCTTTTTGTTTATACCTGAAAGATGGTTGATATGATAATGCCAAAATTCAAGACCTGACCCCTTGAATGTGAATGAATTCTTTAGACCGTAGGGTTTTAGTATTTGTTATTTATAAACTTGGATAATTTATTTGTAGTTTTGACTTGTTTGTGTTATAATTTTAAAGTTGTAGATTATGTCTGCTTTCATAGCGGGCATTTTAATTTTATGGAGGTCAGAAACATTGCCATTATCGCTCACGTTGACCATGGCAAAACCAGCTTAACCGATGCTTTGATGCGCCAGGCGGGCTTAGCTTTGGAGGGAGCTACTATGGACTCTAATGATTTAGAGCAAGAGCGGGGCATTACAATCTATTCAAAGAATGCATCCATATATTATAAAGACACTAAAATAAACATTGTGGATACACCTGGACATGCTGATTTTGGCTCGGAGGTAGAGCGGGTTTTGCGGTCTATTGATTCAGTGCTTTTGGTGGTTGATGCGGCAGAGGGGCCAATGCCCCAGACAAAATTTGTTTTAAGAAAATCGTTAGAGCTTGGCATAAAGCCAATCTTAGTGATTAATAAAATAGACAAACCAGCTGCCCGGCCCGCTTGGGTTTTAGAAAAAACCCTTGAGCTTTTTATGGACTTGGGAGCGAATGAAGATCAGTTAAATTTTTCTTGCGTTTATACGATAGCCAGAGAGGGTATTGCTAAAGTAAGCTTAACCGGCCAGTCAAAAGATTTAGCTCCGCTATTAGATTTGATTTTAAAAAATGTACCTTCAGCTTCAAGCGGACAACTCAATCAAAAACAATTAAGGGCGCAACCATTTAACTTGGGTTATGATAATTTTATGGGCCGTTTGGCTGTTTGCCGGATTTATGAAGGCACTATTAAAACAGGCAGCAATGTTTTAATAAAAAAACCATCGGGCGAAACAAGGCCGGGTAAAATAATGAAAATGTTTACATTTTCTGGTTTAAAAAGAGAGGAATCACAAGAGGCTTTAGCGGGGGATATTGTGATGGTTGCAGGATTAACCGACATCTGCATTGGAGAAACAATTTGTATTGACCAAGCACAGGAAGCTTTACCATCAATTAATATTGATGAGCCCACCATTACTTTGAATTTTTTGGTTAATAGCTCTCCGTTTGCAGGGAGGGAAGGAAAATTTGTAACCATAAGGCAAACCAGGGAAAGATTGGAAAGGGAGCTGGAGGTTAATGTGGGACTTAAGGTGGATTTTTCCCGAACGGATTATTTTAAGGTTTCAGGCAGGGGCGAGTTACATATTGCCATACTGCTTGAAAACATGAGGAGAGAGGGGTATGAACTACAAGTTTCTCAGCCCCAAGTTATCATGAAAGAAGAGGACGGTGTTAAAGTAGAGCCGTTTGAGGAAGTTACCCTTGATGTTCCTAATGAAATGTCGGGTACGGTTATTGAAAAGCTTTCAAAAAGAAAGGGCCAAATGATTGAAATGCGGCCCGAACAAAATCACACTAGAATTATTTTTGAAATTCCAACGAGAGGTCTTTTGGGGTATCGGGGTGAGTTTATTATTGATACTAAAGGAGAAGGGATAATTTGCAGTCAATTTATTGGTTTCAAACCTTTTGTCGGAGAAATTGAAAAGCAAGATGTCGGCTCAATGGTGTCTATGGCTACTGGCAAAGCACTCGGCTTCTCATTGTGGAACTTGCAAGAAAGAGGGGTCCTTTATATTGGGCCAGCCACTGAAGTTTATGAGGGCATGGTAATTGGCAACACAGCCAAGGGCAACGATATGGCGGTTAATCCAACCAAGGGTAAACAATTAAGCAATATGAGGGCAAGCGGTTCTGACGAAGCAATTACGCTTATACCCCCGTTTAATCTTTCTTTGGAAAGGGGTTTGGAAATAATGAAAGATGATGAATATTTAGAAGTGACGCCAAAGAATATCAGGCTTAGAAAACAATTCTTAACAGCCCTAGACCGGGCAAGAATCAAAAGGCAGAAATAGGGTTAATAAGCTTATCGGGAGTTGAAGAAAAGATCAGCAAGAAAGCGGGTTTTTTCTTCAACTATTTGCTTGATTTTTGTTTTTTTTCAAAATATAATAAATATAATAGATACAAAAAGACACAAAGAGGCGCTCCGGCGCTTTTTATTTCGCCAGCTTACCTTTATGAAAATTTTATACATCCATCAAGGCAGGAATAAAAAAACAGGGGCTCACTTTATGAATGACATAGTAATAAAAGGATTGAAGAGGGCGGGGGTAGAAACGGATAATGTTTACCCCGAGCAAGATTTGGGTTATTTTCCGCCGTTACTTTCTGGCATTAGAAATATTCTGTTCTTCTTTTCCTTAATTGAGCGGAAGAAGCACATTAATTCTTATGATATCATTCAGGGCACTACTTATACTCCGATAGCTTTCTTGCATGCTTCAGTACCAGTAATTTCTATGTTTGGCTCTACCTGCTATGGTTTCTTAAAACACGTTCCTACTTTTAAGGGTTTGGACAAGGAACATCATGAGCTAGCTAAAATTTTTAGTGAGTTGCGGGATAGAGGTATCTTTAGCAACTTAGTGCCTCCGATTCAGCCCATACGGGACGTTTCTCGTATTGAAATCCACGTTGCCAAGAACAGCAAAAAGGTGATTGTTACTTCTGAACACGTTAAATCAGAGCTAATTAAAAATGGCGTTCCGGCAGAAAAAATAGTTGTGGTTTGGAATGGCATTGAGAATTTTTGGTTCAGGGCGAAGCCTAAAAAAACCGTTAAAGACAAGGCCTCTATCGTTTATTTGGGACGTATGGGAGAAACCAGTTTTACCGTGAAGCTAAAGGGAATCAATAGAATGGTTTATATTTTAAAGGCGTTTGAGGGTTTAGCGAAAATAGTTATTGGTTTGACCGAGAAAGCAAATATTTATACTCAAATTTTTAGCGGGATCCCCAAAACAATATTTCATCCTAATTTAAAACGCCGCCAGATCCCCAAGATCTTGAAGAAACATTATGGCGATATTCTTATTAATACGAGTCGTTACGAGGGTTTCTGCTTATCTTTGATAGAGGGTATGTCACAGGGGTTAATACCCATTAGTTTTCCTGTGGGGGTGGCCCCAGAGATTATTAAGAATGGGCAGAATGGATTTTTAGTTAACAGTGTCCGTCAGATGGCGTATAAAATTAGTAAACTCGCTCAAGACAAAGAAAAAAGGGTAGCTATGGCACAGGCGGCCTTTGAAACGGCCAGGATTTTTAGAGCGGACAAAATGATCCAGAAGTATCTTGATGTTTATAATTCTATAAAGGATGAAGGAGGTAGTTCGGCCGATTCCATAGTTGTCCCTGAAGCCATTTAGAGAACGCAACAATTATTTACCAATAGTATTTGTTCTAAAAAAATGTTTAAGGGAATTTTAAAGATACTATTACCCAATCAGAGACTCAATAGAAGCCTTAGGGTATTGATTGTTTCTAATACAATGATGGTTTTTGTTTTGGGGATGTTTGCGCCATTCTACGCTATTTTTGTGCAGAGGCTTGGGGGCAGTTTAGCTTTCGCTGGCTTTCTATGGGCTGTTTTTTGTATCGTAACAGGCGTCTTAACGCTTTTGTTTTGTCGTTGGGGATTGAGGGTCAAAGAACAAGAACTTTTAGTGGCTTTGGGTTATCTCCTACGTAGCCTTGTGTTTTTAAGCTACGCCTTTATGGAGAGCATCCCCCAATTGATTTTTACCCAAGTTTTGTGGGGTATTGCTGCGGCCATAGGAACCCCAGCTTTTGATGCTATTTATGCCAGCCATACTGAACGAGATCACTCCATTGTGCAATGGGGACAGTGGGAAGGGGTTGCCTCCATCGCCACAGGGGTAGCAGCGCTTATGGCTGGATTTTTGATAGAAAGCTTAGGTTTCCAGATTGTGTTTCTTGTCATGGCTGCCATTACTACAATTATTGGCATTTATATCTGGGTTCTTCCTCGGGAAGTTCTTTAGCCGTTTAAGATTTTTAAGATATAATCCTTTACTTTGAGTTGTTCTTTCAGGGTATTTTCAAGTTCTAAGCCGATGAAAGGAGAGAAATAGCTCATCGGGTAATTTTTCAGATAATCAAACTCGGTGAGTTTCTCAAACTGATGTGCGGCATAAATTTGGGAACCGTTTTCATCCGTATGAATTTGACCAGTTACAGCGCTGATGTGATTACAGCCTATGAGGTATTCAGCAAGCAACTTTTTTAACCGTGCAAACTTTTCTTGATGGAGCCGCCGGTAGTTTTCTAAATGTGAAAAATCTAAACAGACACCTGCCCATTTTTTGATTTCTTTTTCATCAAGGGTGCCGGCATTTTCTAAAAATATCATTTTTTTATAAGTGCTATAGTCAAATAGGTGCGGATGTGTTGTGGGCGGGTGTAAATTAATTACTTGAGTGTTATAGTTTTTGATGAGCCAATCTAACTCTTCTGGTGGCATATCGGTTCTGATGTGCACAAGAG
>JAQTPV010000048.1 GCA_028712605.1 Minisyncoccota bacterium
CCTACTTGTATTAGGGATTAGAATAAACTAATATGAGTTTAAGCGAAGAAGCAGTTAAGGAATTCGACAGGGTTATCTTTGAGAAAAAACAGTATAATTAAAAAATATGGCCAATGTTATTTGGTTATTCTTTGGTGTTTTAGCTATAATTTTGTTAGGTGTATTTTGGAATAGACGTAATGCTCTTTGGGGTGGTTTGACGTTAGGCATTGTTGTTGGTTTTATAATTGCTATTGTTTTTTATTTTAAAGGCAATGGATTTGACTGGAGTATGATTGGTAAGGTTGCCATCGCGGGTACGCTATTAGGATTTATTGCAGAATTGCTCGGTAAAGCTTCCGACCACCTGAAGACAAAAGCTTAAAATTATCTTTTGCTTCGGTTTTGACGTAAATTTCGAGCATTAAAAAGAACGAAAGTGAATCCATATGCTTAATATCGATATTGGACGGAATCATTAATGCAACATAGATGCACCAGGTTCGAACATCGTCCAAACCTCCCCGCTACTTGCCGAATTCGGCAAATATCCCTTTCTTAAAACCCGAAATAAAAGAGAATAGTCCTGTCGTCATTGTGCGACAGGACTATTTAATTTATTCTACCCAGATGTCTATTCCCCTTTTAAGCTGTCTTTCCCTGAACACAGCAGTAAATTTTTTGAATTGGGTTAAGCCCATTTGTTGCTTGCGAGATTTTAAAAGAGCTTTATAGTTTTCACTTGTGTAATACTCAAATAAAAGCTTTTCTCTTTGACGATGCAATTCTTGCTCTGGGATGCCGATATCAACGAAAGGACGGACCAAAAAGTAATCATTTTCTGTCCTGGTTGAAATAATCTGATTTTTGCACTTGGTATGTTCTGGTGTTCCGGGAAAGGGTTGTAAGAACAAAACCATTGCTTCGTCTGGTACAAAGTCTTTGAATCCTCTCAAGATTTGATCAAAGGTTTCCAAGGTGTCTCCTGGTTGGCATAACATGACTGAAGCAATAATGAAGATTCCAGCCTCTCTAGTATAATAAAAAGCATTTTCGTTTTGCCAAAAAGTTTTGTCCTTGCCAATTGCCTTCAATCTTTTGAAGTTAAAAGATTCTATACCGTAATGAATACTTTTCCATCCAACATTGGCCATCAGGTTAATGATACCTTCCGAGGCGTGGCTGACATGACCAAAAGAGTGGATTGCCAAGCCACTTACTCCAAAATCTCGTATTTTTTGGCATAATGTGACAAGATATTTTTGGTCTGCCATTAGACATTCGTCGCGGATAAATAAGGTATTGTAGTTGTTTGCTAAATACTTAATTTCGCAAGCCACCTCTGTTATATCTCGTTTGGCCAACTTTGGATATATTTGGGGTGTGCAACAGAAGGTACAACGATGAGGACAGCCCCGAGTAATTGATATTGAAGCTACTCTTTGCGTTGCTGTGGCCCCGATTTGCGTTAATCGCAGTGAGTCTATTGGAATGCCAGTGCGGTTTGGCTCTCCAAAGAATTCAGCATCTGGTTTAACTCGGATGATCTTTTTAGACACTGGCATATGATCGGATAGCACCTTTTTAATTACTGGTTCACCGGGCCCGACCACCACTACATCAATGAAGTCTTTGCTGGCGACCTCATTTGGGCATAAAGATGGATGCCAGCCGCCAAAGATAATTCTAATTTGTGGCCAACTGGTTTTAATTTGTGCTGCAAGAAGTAGAGCCCTCTGATACCCAGCAGTGAAAACCGAGAAACCAATGGCTTGAGGGTCGAATGTTTTGATAGTTTCAAGAATTTCCTCGTCGCTCATAAAATCTCCATTAATAGTTAATGGTTCCCATTCCCTTATCATGGTAAGTGAGTCACCCTTACTGGCTGCTGCAGCCACCCAACAAGCAGCTGGCTCTAAAATAGCGTAGCCACCCCTTAAGGTGTCTGAAGGGGAAATGGGTAATTCTGCAGAGCATTGAATAAACAACACTTTGTTCATGCCGCCTCCTTAAAAATAAAATTAAATGTACTCTTGAATTAAGGAATCTGGCTTTTTTATAACAACTGTCAGTTTTGGAACAATACCGTAGATTTTAGCTAACCAACCTTTATTAAGCGTGAGGATTTGACTTGCCAAACAAGGTGATTTAGGATATTTAATGTTGTCAATAACTATTAACAGAATATGAAAATTTTAGAAAAATTAGGGCTATCAGATAAGGAAGCGAAAACTTATCAAGCTCTGCTGAAGATAAGGGGGGCCACGGTGATGGAATTGAATAAGATAGTGGGGCTAAAGAGGCCAACGGTTTATTTTTGCTTGAATCGGTTGATGGAGAAGGGCTTGGTGGCACAAGGTTTTGCTAAAACAAAAAAGGTGTATTTCGCTACACCACCCGATTCCTTACTGGAGCTATTACACCGTCAGCAGTCGGCCTTGAGTAACATAGAGGGTCGCCTTGCTAAGGTCGTTGCTAAATTAAAAGATATAACACAAAATAAAGAGATTGCCGATAGTTTAGACGTTAAGATTTATGAGGGGATGAGCTCCTTGGAGAAATTAGCGGATAAGCTTTTGCTTAGCCATCAGGATTTCTTGTTTATTTATTCGGGCCAATCTGTTCTAAAGCATGTTTCTCCTGAGCAACTGCGGGAGAAATTCACTAAGCGACGTCGTCAGATTCATAGCTCTAAGCTATATGCTATTGGCGACCTCAACCCCTTTAGCAAACAACGATTACGTGAGGCTGACACGGATTTTCGAGAAATTCGTATCGTGCCCGAACCCATTCATTTCAAGGCTATTCTTTGCGTTTGTGGCAGTCAGGTTATTTTGGTGTCATTAGATGGAACGCCTAAGGCGATTGTGATTGATAACAAAGCCATAGCCCAGATTTTGAGCTTCCTTTTCTGGTCATTATGGGAATCTTTATAGCGGTTTTTGTTTTGGGGGCATATTGGACTTTGAGGGGGAGTGTAGCGAGAATTGGACGATGTTCGAGCCAATGAACCCACCTGGGACGGTTCAGACCTAAGCCCTTAGTCTCGATAGTATTAGGCCTGGCAGTTAAACAAAATTAGAACCTCTTTGGGATAGGTTCTTTAATGCGAAAAAATACTGATACGTTAGTTTATTTTATTATCTTGATTGCTTTCCCTTCTATTATAGCTTCAGTTATTTTTTTATAGGCTGAGGATAAAATACGCTGGAAAGTGCTTTGGGAAGTATTCATTTTTTTAGCTGCTGTTTCTTGCTCTAAATCTTTAATATTTCTCAACCTCAAAGCCTCCACTTCTTCAGTAGTTAATTCAATAACCTCTAAATATCTCATCGGCACGCCCTGAGGTTTGAAATAAGTGACATTGGGATTAAATTGTATTCTTCTGCACAGTCTTGGTCTTGGCATAAATTGCTTATTTCTATATTATGTGATAAATTTTTAGTGAAAGAAGGCCCCCCGGCCCCTTTCAATAAAGAGGCCGGTCCCGTGCCTTCTTTTATTTTTTCTGATCCTTGAGAGCGGTTTTTTCTTTACGGATTGCGGCTAATTCTTCCTCAACCATTTTCTCTTCGTCTTCCAAGGCGGCGAGTTCGTTTTTAGGAGAAACAAATCTTCTAAATCCGTAGCCATATCCGCCCCAACAACCCCAACCTCGTCTCATACCGCTCCCGCAAGGGCCTAGTCCGCGTCCAGTTCTTGGACCTTGCCCCATCGGACCCGTTCCATCTAATTTTGGCATAGTTTTAAAAGTAAATTACTTTATTAACAAGGACGACCTTTTGTGATTCCCATGTCTATTATGAATATATACCCATAATATATTATTGTCAAGAGGTTTAATTCAGAATAAAAAACCACCTTACAAAATGTTTCTTATTTTGGTTACAAGTAACTAGATGATGTTCGAACCCTTCAATGAGGCTCAGGGCAGGCCTACTTAATTTGCCAGAGAGGGCAATTTGCCCCTACTTGTGCGGAGGGATAAAATAAAATATTATGGGGTTAGGCAAAGAAGCAATCAAACAGGTCTTTTTTTGTA
>JAQTPV010000015.1 GCA_028712605.1 Minisyncoccota bacterium
GAACAAAAGGAGGTCCAGGGAGCAAGAATTGAATTGTCCGGCAGATTAAACGGGGTGGAGATTTCCAGAAGGGAGTGGCCTAAGGATGGCCGTTTGCCCAGGCAAACATTAAGGGCAGACATAGATTATAGTTTAGCTGAAGCTCATTGTACCTATGGGATAATTGGAGTGAAGGTGTGGATTTATAAAGGGGATAGATTTTAATTTTTAAAAGAGAGGTATGTCATTGCAACCAAAAAAAATGAAACATCGGAAATGGCATAAGGGGAGATTAAAGGGTGTTGAAACCAGGGGCACGGAAATCAGTTTTGGCAGTTTTGGGTTACAAGGATTAGGCGCTAAGTGGATTACCGCTAATCAGTTGGAGGCTTGCCGGAAAGTAATTTTAAAAACTTTAAAGAAGAAAGGCAAGCTTTGGTTTAGGATTTTCCCGCAAAAACCCATCACCAGTAAGGGCGGTGAGGTTGGTATGGGCGGGGGGAAGGGAGCGGTCAGCCATTATGTTTTTCCCGTCAAGCCAGGCAGAGTGCTTTTTGAATTAGACGGTGTATCCGAAGAACTGGCCCGTGAAGCCTTCAAAAGGGCGACCGAGAAGCTTCCGATTAGAACAAAGTTTATTAAGAAAGCTTGAATATGGCTACCACTAAACAAGGAGAAAAAATTAAGGAATTTTTAAGGCTGGACCAGGTGGCCCTGGAAGCAACAATTTTAGATTATAAAGAAAAATTAAGGAATTTTCACTTTGATTTATCGGCCGGTAAAGTTAAAGACGTTCGGGCGATAAGAGAGGTTAAAAAAGATATTGCTCGCTTGGAAACATTTTTAAATTCTAAAAAAGTCAAGTAAAAAAACATGAAAAAACAACTCCAAGGAACAATTGTTTCCGATAAAATGCAAAAGACAGTTGTGGTAGAAGTGGAAAGAATGGTTGTGCACCCCAAGTATCGTAAAAGATACATGGTCTCTAAGCGATATAAGGCGGATAATCACAATCAGCCCTGTCAGGTGGGCGACGTTGTGGTGATTGAAGAGTCAAAGCCTATAAGCAAGGATAAGAAATGGCGGGTGGTATCGGTTCAGAGAAGTGAAGTCCAGGAGGCAGATCAAGAATAATACTTTTTATCTATGATTCAGCTAAAAACAATGTTAAATGTGGCCGATAATAGCGGGGCTAAAATAGTCCAGTGTATTCAGTTACCCGGCGGCACCAGAAAGAGAACCGCTATTTTGGGCGACATCGTGGTTGGCGTGGTGAAAAAAGCTGAACCCCGGAGGGAGGTTAAAGAGCATTCTGTGGTGAAAGTGGTTATAGTGAGGCAAAAGCAGCCCTACAGGAGAAAAGATGGTTCTTACATTAGATTTGACGAAAATGCCTGCTGTTTGGTGGCTGACGATGACAATCCGAAAGGTAATCGTATTTCTGGGCCTATTCCTAGAGAATTGAAAGAAAAAGGTTTTGATAAAATTGCCACCTTGGCTGAAGAATTGGTTTAATTATGAAAATTAAGAAAGGCGACAATGTCATAGTGATTAGCGGGAAGGATAAGGGGAAGAAAAGTAAGGTTTTACGAGGGTTCCCAGAGTTGGGCAAGGTTTTGATTGAAAAAGTGAATTTGAAAAAGGTGCACAAGCGTCCCCGGAAACAAGGCGAAAAGGGACAAGTGGTAGAGGTGGCCGCTCCCGTTGATGTTTGCAAGATTATGTTATTTTGTTCAAGGTGCAGCAAGCCTACCCGGGCAGGTTATAAGATTGAGGGAGACAAGAAAGTTAGAGTTTGTAAAAAATGCCGCGAGGAGATTTAATTAATCGTTTTTTATGATAAGATTAGCTGAACAATATAAAAAGGAGGTGATACCAGCGATGCAGGAAAAGTTTAGCTACAAAAGTGTTATGGCCATCCCTAAGTTGAAGAAGATTGTGGTCAATTCTGGTTTCGGTAAAACTATCACTGGCAAAACTGGTTCAGAGCGTGATAAAATCATTGAGCAAATCACTGAAAGTTTAGCTTTAATTACAGGGCAAAAGCCTGTTTTGCAAAAAGCGAAGAAATCAATTTCAGCCTTTAAGCTTAGAGAGGGTATGTTGGTTGGAGCCACGGTTACCTTAAGGGGTAAGAGAATGTATGATTTTTTGGAGAAGCTAATTTGGGTTGTCCTACCGAGAATCAGGGACTTTAGGGGTCTTAACCCCAAGGCCATTACTAAAGAGGGCGATCTTTCCATTGGCTTTAGGGAATATATACCATTTCCAGAAGTGAGGATGGATAAAGAAAAGGGGGTTTTCGGCTTGGAGGTTGCCATCGTAACCACTGCAAAAACTAAACAAGAAGGCGAAGAGTTTTTAAGGCTGATAGGGTTGCCTATTCAACATTTAAACCAGTAAATTTTTATGGCAAAGACTTCATTAATTATTAAATCACAAAGAAAACCAAAGTTTAAAAGCAGGGTTATCAGAAGATGTTTCCGTTGCGGGAGGATTCACGGATTTATGAGAGATTTTGGCTTATGTCGTATTTGTTTCAGAGAGATGGCCCGGAGAGGAGAGATTCCGGGAGTTACGAAGGCCTCGTGGTAGAGGTTTAAATAACAAATTAAGAATAACGAATTAAGAATAACTACCATTCATGGTTCGTAATTCATAATTTTTTTTGAAATGACAGATCCAATAACCGATATGTTTAATAGAATAAAGAATGCCCAAGCTGTTTTTCAAGAGAGTATTGAGTTGCCTTACTCTGATTTGAAGATGCAAATTGCTGAAACCCTGAAGGAGTCAGGCTTTATCCTGGATTGCAAGAAGAAAGGAGCTAAGGCTGCTAAAACTATTAAGATTGATTTGAAATATGAGAAGCAACGGCCGGTTCTTTCTGGTTTTAAGAGAATTTCCAAGCCCGGCCAACGTATTTATGTATCGCGTTCAGAGGTTAAGCCGGTAAAGAATGGTTTTGGTTTGGCCATTATCTCAACCTCCAAGGGTTTGATAAACGATAAAAAGGCCAGAAAAGAAAAAGTGGGAGGCGAATTGATGGTTGAGGTTTGGTAATTTTAAATTTCGTAAATTATGTCACGCATAGGTAAAAAACCAATAATAATACCGAGCGGTGTAACGGTAGAGGTGACCGGACAAACCGTTAAGATTAAGGGCCCTAAGGGCGAGATGACTCAAGAAATACATGAGGATGTTTCAGTTGAGCAAAAAGACGGCCAGCTCATAGTGACCCCCCAAAGAACCTTAAGGAGAACCCCTGCCCTATGGGGTTTAAGTAGGGCCTTGTTACAAAATTGCATTAATGGTGTTTCTGCTGGCTTTGAAAAAAAATTAGAGATTATTGGTATTGGCTATAAGGCCGCTAAAGAGGGAGAGAAGAAGTTAAAGTTAGAAGTAGGTTTTTCCCACCCTGTTTATTTAGATATTCCAGAAGGCGTAGCTATTACGATTGAAAAAAACATTCTTACTGTTTCAGGCATAGATAAGCAAAAGGTAGGGCAATTGGCTGCTGTGATCAGGAAGGCTAGACCACCTGAACCATACAAAGGTAAGGGCATCCGTTATTTGGGAGAGAAAGTCAGAAAGAAAGAAGGTAAAAAAGCTGGCGCCAAGTAGTTTCTAAAGATTTATTATGTTAATCAAACAAATCAAAAGAACAAGGAGGCATTATCGGGTGAGGGCTAAAGTGAAAGGAACAAAAGATATCCCGCGTCTTTGCGTTACAAAATCTAATCAGCATATCTATGCCCAGTTAATTGATGATGAAAATAGTAAAACTCTTCTGGCTGTTTCCAGCCGGGAATTGAAGAAAGTCAGTAAGGCGATGATAAAAGAAAAGGATTCAACAAGGACCGCTGGGGCCAGCAGGGCTTTTGAGGTGGGGCAGATGATTGCTAAAAAGGCCCAAGAGAAAAAAGTGGAGAAGGTTGTTTTTGATAGAGGTGGCTACCAATATCATGGCGTAGTCAAGGCTTTAGCTGAAGGGGCTCGCTTAGGTGGTTTAAAGTTTTAATTAATTCTATAATATCTATGGAACGACAAGCACCAAAATTTCAACGAGAGCGCAGAGAGCATGCCCAGGCTCGACCGAAAGAAGAATTTGAGTCAAAGCTTTTAGATTTAGCTAGGGTTACTAAGGTTACTGGTGGAGGCAAAACCATGAGGTTCAGGGCCGTAGTGGTGGTTGGAGATAAAAAGGGGAAAGTGGGCATTGGCGTGGCCAAGGGTAAAGATGTTGCCCAAGCAGTAGAAAAGTCAACCCGTTTAGCCAAGAAAAACCTTTTGGATATTCCTTCCACTCAAGAAACTATCCCTCATGAGGTGGAGGCTAAGTTCGGGCCAGCCAGGGTGTTGTTAAGGCCGCAAGCTAAGGGGAGAGGTTTGGTGGCCGGCGGTGTGGTTAGGGTTATCTGCCACTTATCTGGCATTAAAAATATTTCTTCCAAATTATTATCCAGGTCTAGAAATAAACTCAATATTGCCAGAGCCACAATCGCGGCCTTGGAAAAGCTTCGATCTAGGGATTAAATCTATGCAACTAAACGAATTAAAACCAATTCATAAGGCGAGGAAATCAAAGAGAGTCGGCAGGGGAGGCAAGCGAGGCACCTTTTCCGGCAAGGGCGTTAAGGGCCAAAAATCAAGAGCTGGCCGCAAAATGCAGCCCTCTATGAGGGAGGCTATTAAGAGATTTCATAAATTGAGGGGTTACCGCCAAAATCTAATAGCCAAGCGAGAAGTGGCGATATCTTTGGATGTTTTAGAGAAAAATTTTCAGTCAGGGGAAAAAGTTACCCCTGCTGTTTTAGTGGCTAAAAGGATTATTAGAAATATAAATGGGAAGCTGCCCAGCGTTAAAGTTTTAGCTAAAGGCAAGTTAACTAAAAAAATAAGTATTGAGGGCTGCAGGGTGTCTCAAGCAGCTAAATCAGCCATTGAAAAAGCGGGCAGCAGCCTTAGCTTAAAAGTTAAAAATTAACAGTATTTTTCATGAAGTGGCACGAGAAAATATTATTTGTTTTTAAAGATAGGCAACTTAGAAACAAAATTTTGTTTGTTCTGGGGGTTTTTGCTGTCTTCCGCTTGGCGGCCAATATCCCTATCACTGGTGTTGACATTGAGAACCTGAAAAGATTTTTTGAATCTAACCAATTTTTGGGTTTAATGAATCTTTTTGTGGGTGGTACCTTAAGCAATATGTCCATTGTGATGCTTGGTCTTGGCCCTTATATCACAGGTGTCATTATCATTCAGCTTTTAACTATGATTTTCCCCAAGCTGGAAAAAATGTATAAAGAAGAGGGGGAAGCGGGCAGGGCGAAGTTTAACCAGTATGGCCGTATCTTAACTGTACCCTTAGCTGCCCTTCAGGGCTATGCCATGATTACCTTGTTTAGAAGTGGCTCTAATCCGGCCATCGGCGCTTTAACGCCTTTGCAGTTAACCGTGGCTATCATTACTATTGTGGCTGGGGCTTTGTTCTTGATGTGGCTGGGAGAGCTCATTACTGAAAAGGGGATTGGTAACGGAGTTTCTTTATTGATTTTCGCTGGCATCGTGGACAGAACGCCGGCTGAAATTTATCAATTGATCCAAAAATTTGAGGCTGGCGGCGCTAGCTTCTTGCTTGAACTTATAGGGTTTTTAGTGATGTCGTTAATTATTATTGCCGCTGTCGTTTTTATCACTGAAGCTCGCCGGAACATCCCTGTTTCTTATGCTAAAAGGGTTAAGGGCAGCAGGGTTTACGGGGGCTCTTCCACTTATTTACCTATTAATATTAATCCGGCCGGCGTTATCCCTATTATTTTTGCTTTAAGTATTTTAATGTTCCCTGCCTTTATCGCTAATTTTTTATCAAGAGGAGGCAACCAGATTATAGCTGGTATAGCCCAAGCCATTAATAACTTTTTAAGCCCCAGTAATTGGCCCTATGGTGTTTTATACTTTATTTTGGTATTTTTGTTTACTTATTTTTATACAGCCGTTACTTTTGATCCCAAATCCATTGCGGAAAACTTGCAGAAAATGGGGGGGTTTGTTCCGGGCATTCGGCCTGGCAAGTCCACGGCTGATTTTTTACACAAAATATTATATCGCACTTTGTTTTTAGGCGCTTTGTTTTTAGGCCTGATTGCGGTAATGCCTTCTATCATTCAGCACTTCACCCCAGATATTAAAGAGTTGCGCTTTTTGATTGGTGGCACTTCTTTGTTAATTATGGTGAGCGTTGTGTTGGAAACCTGGAGACAGTTGAAAGCCCAAATGGAAATGCGTGAATACGACCGCTTTTAATCTTTAACAAATACTTTTTTATGGCGTCAAATAACAAAACGGACGTAATTATTTTAATAGGCCCGCCAGGGGCCGGGAAGGGAACGCAGTTAGAGCTTTTACAGGAAAAGCTCCACTTAGACTATATAGGTAGCGGAGAATTATTGAGAGAGCGTAAAAAAACAGAGGACTTTACCGGAAAGAAAATATCCCAATGCATAGATAAGGGCAACCGAGTGCCCACGCCAGTGATATTTTATTTATGGATGGGTAAATTAGAAGAGCTTTCTTGTAAGGAAACAGTAAAAGGCTTCATTATTGATGGCAGCCCCCGAACCTTATACGAGGCCGAGATGCTTGATCTGGCTTTGGGGTGGTATGAATGGGATCAAAATGTGAGGGCTATTTTCATTAAAATATCTGCTAAAGAGAGCATTCAGAGGTTGCTTAAAAGGAGGATGTGTAAAGATTGCGGCAGGATTTTCCCGTACTTAGGGGAATTCAGGCATATAGAAAAGTGCGATGAATGCGGAGGTGAATTATACGCTAGGCCAGATGATACTGTAGAGGGCGTGAAAAAAAGATTGGCCTGGTTTAAAACCGACGTGATGCCAGCAGTTAGATATTTTAAGAAAAGAGGATTATTAATAGAGATCAATGGGGAACAATCAGTGGCTGGTGTTTCGCATGATATCCTTGAGGCCATCGGCCAGAAATAAAGATAGCGTTTTAAAAAAGGAGCTGGGCTCCTTTTTTGGGTTGGCGGTATTTTATGGCTTGGAAAAATATTACAATTAAAACTCCCCAAGAAATTGCCATTATGAGAGAGGGCGGTAAGATTTTGGCTGAAATTATGGAAAAGCTTAAAGAGGCTACCAAGGTGGGGGCGACTACTCGCGAAATTGATAACTTGGCTGAAGAGTTGGTTAAGAAATATAAGGTAGAGCCTGCTTTTAAGGATTACGAAGGCTATCCAGCTGTTTCTTGTGTTTCCGTGAACAATGTTATTGTTCATTCGGTGCCGTCCGATTATGTTTTAAAAGAGGGGGATGTGGTTTCTTTGGATATTGGGGTAAAACATAAAGGATTTTATACTGATATGGCCTTTACGGTTGGCTTAGCCCCACTTGATTCTGAAGCAGCCCGGATGATTCATACAGCCAAAAAAGCTCTCAAGCTGGCCATTACTAAAGCCAAACAAGGTAATACATTTGGTGATATTGGCAACACTATTCAGAGATATGTTGAGTATCAGGGTTTTGGGGTTGTCAGAGAACTTTGCGGACATGGCATTGGCCATCACTTACATGAAGACCCTCAAATCCCTAACTATGGCCAGCGCCATAAAGGGCTAAGCATAGGGCCTGGCATGGTTTTTTGCATTGAACCCATGATAACGATGGGCGACTGGCACCTTAAGAAATCCAGCGATGGCTTTGGCTATGAAACAGCTGATGGCAGCCTTTCGGCTCATTTTGAGCACACTATCGCCATGACTGCCAATGGTCCTGAAGTGTTGACATAATAAATTTTTTATCGCAGGGTATGTTAATATTATTTAATTTATAGGACCTTAAGATTATTCATGAAAGGAAGGTGAGAGTTATGGAGACAGGACTCGGTCAAGATATCGTCAACTACATTTTAAAGCAGGCAAAAAAGGCGATAAGGCGCGGTGAGGTGGCGCAGGTAACTGACGACGGGAAATGTTCAAAGTGTGGCTGGGAGAACGATAAGGCGGCTAATTTTTGTGGAAGCTGTGGGCGTACTTTCCTGACTGCTGAGCAAATCTCAGCAGGTGAGGTTAATATTTAACGCAATGTCAGCTTAGTAAGCTTCCGAGGGGTTATCCTTGGGGCTGAACGGCTGACGCTTTTTATTTAGAAAAGAAAAAAGGGCTCGCTCGCCCTTCTTTAGATGAAATTAGTACTTTATCAAGCTGCCTTTTTGATTTCTCTTTGCCCGTCTTCTTCTTTAGGTAAAATTAGTACTTTATCAAGTGATTGCATTAAGGCGATTCGTTCCGTCTCGTTTAAATTGATTGCTTTTAAATTATGGATATCTGCCATACACTCTTTTACTAGGTCTTCTGCCATTTCCATTGAGCTTCGTTTATCAGTCCAAGTGTCAAGCCTTTCTTCAGCAGTTTTTATTCTTGTCATTAAATTCTCTAAGTTATCATATTCTTTGGATTGAAGCTCGACCTTCGGAATTAAATGAAAAATTATCTTATGCAGCGCATCAAGCTGCTTTTTTAATTTTTCTTTTGGATCTTCAAACGTTTCTTTATCCCTCCCTCCAGGGATTTCTGGTCGCAAATATTCTGTTGGCATATTTTTTAATTTTTACTCTTTAAACCTTTTTATTTATTTTACCTTCTTCGTAATATAATTGCAATCGGGAGCCTTAAGCTTTAAATATAAGGAGGTTACTGTGATGTCAATAAGGGTATGGTTTAGGCGGATGATGCCCAGCTTAGTAGGTGCAGAATTGGTGCTGAAAGCATCTTTTAGGGAGAGACATCTACGTTTTCCCCTTGATTTTTTGAGAAAAATGTAGTATATTACAAAACAATGAATGAGTTTTGGCAAAGGCTTAGGGGTTTTTTAATTCCCCTCAAAGATAATAATTTTCGGCCCAGAATTTTAGAAAAAAACAGATTCTGGCTTTATTGTTTTTTGGCGATTATTGTTTTAAAGGTTGCGATTATTATTTTTCTGTTGGGGTTCCCTAAAACTATTTTTTTCGCTGATATCTCTAAAATAGCCTTGATTGAGTTAACTAACGAACAAAGAAGGACCATAGGGTTGAATGACTTAAAAGAGAGCCCAAGATTAAATCTGGCGGCTGAAATGAAGGCCCGGGATATGTTGGCTGGCAATTATTTTAGCCATCAAAGCCCCAAGGGCATCACCCCTTGGTTTTGGTTTAAGAAAGCTGGATACAATTATAAGGTGGCTGGCGAGAATTTGGGCATAGGGTTTTTGGACTCCAGCGAGGTGTACCAGGCCTGGTTGGATTCCCCAACCCATAAGGCCAATATAGTGAACCCTTATTATCAAGAAATCGGCATTGCCGTAGTGGAAGGTGATTTTAATGGCTCAAGGGCTATTGTGGTAGTTCAGTTGTTTGGTGCGCCGAAGCAAAATATTTTTGCTCCCGTTCAGCCACCGGTTCAAAGTACAAGTAAAAAAGTAACAACCAAGGCGGCCACCTCAACTGTGGCCGATAAAGCGAATGTGGCAGCAACCAGCGCTGAAGCTACAAAGCAGGTTTTAGCAGCCATTGCGGCTGAATCTCCGTCTAGCACTTCCCAAGCCATCATATCCGCCGTTGATTTGTCGGTGGCTAAACTTTTTAGCGCCACTGACGCAGTTAGCGAAAAATCCTCGCCGGTTAGGTTTAATTTATTGAAATTTTTAGATAAAAATTATGATGGCCTCGTTCAGAATATCAATCTTTTGATTTTGTTGTTCGTTCTGGCTGTTGGCTTGATTAATATTTTCGTGGCCTTTAGTATTCAACATAAAGATTTAATTATAAAAACGGGGGTTTTTACGGCCTTAATATTGATTTTATTGATTTTGGATCAGCGCAACATGATAGCCCTGATTCCGCATAACCTTCAAATTAAATAATGTTCAAAAGAGTTAAACAATTTTTTCAAAATGAAGAGCATAAGCGGTTGCTGAAGTATTTCGCCATTTTGTTTTTGGTGACAGTTTTTATTTTTAACTGGAAATATATTTCTTTTGTTTTTAACTATAATGTTTTAGGGGAGGGGGTGGATTATGTGGCTGACAGGCTCAACCCGGAAAATACCTTACCCATTTTAAAATATAACCCCTTGGTGGACAACATTGTTGCTAGTACAACTTCAACCGCGAATAATCAAGCTTCAAGCTCTCTCAATTTAGGCAACACGGTTGTCTCAGATAATAGCGCTCAGCCTGTGGTCAGCTTTGACTACTTAAATGGAAGCCATTCTATTGAAATACCAAAAATTAATATTAAAGCCCCCATTATGTTTACCACCAGCACTAATCAGGCTAAGTTCGCTGCTTTGCTCAAAAAAGGGGTTTTGCACTATCCAACCTCGGCTTTACCAAATAGTGAAGGCGCTGTGGTCATCTTAGGACATAGCTCGTCTCCCTATTGGCCCAAGATTAATTATGATTGGGTTTTCAGCGACTTGAATAAATTGTCCGAAGGCGATATGATTTATATAGACTTTGATGGACAGAGATATAGTTATGATGTGGTCAAAAAATATTTCCTACCAAGGGGGGCGGAGCTCCATCCTGACTTGACAAACAGTAAATATATGGTAGTATTAGTTTCATGTTGGCCTCCTGGTGGTACTAAACAACGAATTGTTGTGGAGGCAGTTTTAAAAAAGTAGGATAACTAACTAATAATAAAAAGATATGAAAACCAATATTTTTTTAGTCACAAAAATATTAGCGGGGGCCTTGTTAGGCGTTCTGGTTTTGCCTTTATCTGGCTTAGCCATGGAATTGCCTAACGCCTTAACGCATCCAGCCGCTGGTATTACTGAAGATACAGCCATCTTAAACGGTGAGTTGGCCAACTTAGGCGGGGACAGTAATGCCCAAGTTTGGTTTGAGTATGGCCAAACCACTGGTTACGGCTATCAAACTGATAAAGCTACTTTAAATACTGTAGGTACTTTTTATGCTAATTTAACCAATTTAAATCCCTGTACTTCCTACCATTTTAGGGCTATGGCCAGAAATTCTCAAGGTACAGTCAATGGGGTGGATTCAGTTTTTATTACCCAATGTTTGACTGCGGATATTGTTTTAAAGGCCAACAACTCTGAAGACAATATTACCATTGACTATAACCAGCCCGTTACTCTATCTTGGCAAACCAGCCACGTAGACTCTTGCCAGGCTGGCGGCGATTGGTCTGGGACTAAATCCATTTCCGGGTCAGAATATGTTGGCAATTTAACTTCCAGCAAAACTTATTCTATAACTTGCACTGGTCAAGGCAATACTGTTTCTGATACTATTAGCGTTTATGTTGGCAATCAGCCCACCCTAAGTGTTTCCTTAGAGGCTTTCCCACCTTCAGGTAGGTCTCCTTTAAACAATGTGGATTTAAGGGCCGTTATTTCTGGGGCGGCCACTGGCGATGTCAGGTACCAATTTGATTGTCAAAATGACGGCAGCTATGAAAGAGATGTTACAATTACAGCTGAGCCTTATTCACCCTATATCGCCGCTAACTTATGCAATTATCCAAATACGGGAACTTATACTGCTAAAGTTAGGACTACTAGGGGCGGGCAAACCGCTGAAAATAATACCACTATTACCGTTGGTAATGTTGATATAGTCAACCATCAACCGACTGCTGATGCTGGTTCTGACAAAAACATTTATGAAAATGAAACGGTAATTTTAAATGGTTCAGGCTCTGATCCAGACGGTGATCCGATTACTTATTCTTGGACTTGTACTGGCGGTTCGTTAAACAGCTATAATATTGCTCAACCCACTTATACTGCCCCTTCTATTTCAGAGAATACTAATTATTCTTGCACTTTAACCGTGGCTGACAATAGGGGATTGTCTAGTTCTGATTCAGTAAGCATCTACGTTCAAAAGAGGGTTACTCAACCTGAAGTAGAAACTCAAAGCGTTAGTAATCTGCAAACCAATCAGGCCACTTTAAATGGCTACTTGAGAAGCTTGGGAGGGCAAACATCAGGCAGTGTTTGGTTTCAGTGGGGCTATAATACCAATTACGGCTATACTACCCCTTCACAGGCTGTCTATTCCACTGGCTCTTTCAGCTATGCCTTAACTGGTTTATCTCAAAACACCGCTTATTATTATAGGGCTGTGGTTCAAACTAGCCAAGGTACAGCCTATGGTCAAAACATGATTTTTACCACCCAGGGCTCTTCCCAAAGCTATCCTTGGGCCAATGCTGGCTATGACAAGCAGGTTTATGAAGGAGATACTCTGGTCTTGAACGGTTCGGGGGGTGACCCAAGCGGAAGCTACGTTAATTATTCTTGGTCTTGCACGGGCGGATCTTTAAATAATTATAATGTGGTTCAACCCACTTTTACTGCGCCTCAAGTTCAAAACAATACTAACTACACCTGTACTTTAACTGTTACTAATAGTTATGGCTTAAGCAATTCTGATTCTATGATTGTTTCAGTTTTGGATAGGGGACAGAATCAGGGAGGTTATTTGACCGTTAATAAAACCGTTCAAAATTTAACCAAGAATGATGGTATCTGGCGAGAAACTATTGACGTTTCTCCTTATGATGATTTATTGTTTGGTATCAACATTCAGAACACTGGTCAGGATACCATCAGGAATATTTATCTTAAAGAAAATTTACCTAGCCACATTATTTATCAAGATCAATTAAGAATTGATAATGTGGCTGACTCCCGCGTCCCTACTTTATCGGCTATCTATATTGGCGATTTAGCTCCTGGGGCTTCTCGGATTATTACTTTTAGGGCTAAGGTGGATGGGCCGACTTACTTTAACTATGGTGCCACTACCTTAATTAATACCGTTAGCGTCTACAACGACCAGCTTTCAGTAAGCGACCCGGCCACCGTTGTGGTTCATCGAACCGCTGTGGCTGGAGCCATTACTTACGTCAATACTGGTTTAGCGGATACTTTATTTAACTCTTTGTTGTTGCCGTTATTAGTGGCTGGGTCCTTAATCTTCCTGTTTAAGTCTCAAGTAATTGGTTTTGATAAATGGGTTGAAAGAAGGAAAAGAATTACCGGTGAATATCGAGCTCAAAAAAAATTAGCTAAAATCATTAGGCACAGCCAAGTGAATAGCTAGAACAAAAACCCCTCCAATAAACTGGGGGGCTTTTTGTTTGCTAAGCCTCTTGCTAAACCATTTCTTTAGATTAAAATAAAGGAAAGGTTTTTTAAAGAGAATTTTTAAAAAATATGAAAAAAATATTAGGCCTAGCGGTAGCCATAATCATAGGGCTAACCCTATTCATTGGCTTAACGCCAGCTAGTGTTAAGGCCACAACCGCTGATGAGTTAAGGCAGTTGATCGCGAGCTTGCAGGCTCAAATTGCAGCTCTGCAGCAGCAATTATCTCAAGTAGAGTCAGCTACTTCTACTAAATGGTGCCATGATTTCAACGTCAATCTTGGCATCGCCAGTAAGGGGGCGGAGGTAGTGGCTTTGAATTATGCTTTGGACAATGAAGGGATTTTTTATAAAACCACAAATTGCATGCTTGCTCACGATGGTATAGATAGCGAATGCGGCATTAATGGTTTTACTGAAATCACGGCTTCAATGGTTGTTGAATTTCAAGAGAAGTACGCTGATGAAATTTTGAAACCTTCTGGATTTAAGCACGGCACTGGGTACGTCGGCAAGGCAACAAGGGCCAAGCTAAATAAGTTGTACGGGTGCGGCCAGGCTGGTTGTATTTGCACCCAGGAATACAGTCCCGTGTGCGGTAAGGATGGGAAAACATACAGTAATACTTGTGCAGCCAAATGTGCCGGAGTTGAGGTTAGCTACAAGGGGGAATGTAGCGCTAAAAAAGTTAGCTTAATCGCACCCAATGGGGGAGAACAGTTGAGTATTGGCCAAAGTTACAGCGTTACTTGGCAATCTGCTGGTATTGACACAGTGTCTATTAGCCTGTGTAAGGGAACGCCTTATAAATGTTCATCTACCGAATCAATCAAATGCCTTGATGGCGGTGGCATCACTAATAGTTGTCATTATTTAGCGCAGAACGTGCCGGCTAAAGATGGCAAATATTCTTGGTATATTGATAGTACAAATGAAGCGAGCGAATATTATAAAATAGCGATTTATGGTAACCGCAACAACCCTTCAGTAACGGAAAATCCCGCCTATGACGAAAGCGATAATTATTTTACCATTCTAAAGCAGCCGGTCGCCTGCATCGGAGAAGGAGAAAGTGGTAGTACAGAGGCTGGTGATCCTCGCTATGACCAGTATTGTTGTTCAGGATTAACAAAAATAAGCACGACACAACTTTATAGTTATGGCTGTGCTGGTGGAGTAAATAATCCAGGCAATTTCGTTTGTACTTACTGTGGTAATGGTATTTGCGGTAAAGGAGAAAACTCTTGCAACTGCCCAGCGGATTGCCAAACAACAGCCACCACTACTAAATCAGTTACCATAGTTTCACCGAGTGGAGGAGAAACCTGGGTCAAGGGAAAAACTTATGAAATTAAAATTATTTGTGGGCAGGGGGTTAGCAAATTACTTAACATAGTTTTATATAATTCCAGTTATACTTCTGACAGACCTTTGCTTACTGGAGTAACATGCAGGATAGGCGGGACATCAGGCTATAATGTTACCATTCCAGATGACCCTTCTATTTTAGTCGGTGATAAATACAAGATTAGAGTTGATACAATTGACTATTCCATTAGGGTTTTAAGTGATAACTATTTTACTATTGCTTCAGCCAATGTTTCAATACCAACGCTTAATGTTTCTCTAGATGCGACAACTCCGCCAGCTTCTAATATAGTTGCGGGACAGACAAATATAACCTTCGCGAAAATTAAACTTACTGCTGGCCCTTCAAGTGTAAATAATTTTAATGCTATTCAAGTTGGCTCTGATTCTGTTAATGCTTCAAATTATTTAACTAACATAAGAGTTTTTGACGGAGTAACACAGTTAGGCACAGCGGCGATGACGTTAGCAAACAATGGTAGCTATTATTACAGCTGGATTAGTGTAAGCGGTATTAATATCCCAGCCTATAGTTCTAAAGTTTTATCTATTGTTGCTGATGTAAAGAGTCAAATAAGCGGACCAATTCGTTTAGGGATAACAGGGCTAAATTTTAACTACCCGGGCACATCTGTAACTGGCTTGCCAATATATGGTTTTGGAATGACAATTACCAATCCTGGCGGCTCTTCAATTAAGATTATTTCTCCCAATGGCGGGGAAACTTGGCAAGTAGGTCAAACTTATAGTATTAAATGGGAAAGTGCAGCATATCCCTTAAACGCTTCTGTTCAGATTGGTTTAAGAGATAAGAGATACGACCCAAATTTAGGAACAGGTGAGGCCACTATTGTCAATACAACCAATACTGGAAACTACTCCTGGACAGTGCCTGCCAATTTGGGCTCAATGGTGTTGGACGGTACTAGTATTTATTCAGTGGTGGCCTATATTGATGGAGGCGGGGACGGAAAGTTTGATAAGTCTGATGATTATTTCAGTATCAAAAATAATCAAAGCTATTTAAATATTTTATCTCCTAATGGTGGTGAAAAATGGGAAATAGGCAAAACGTATGACATTATTTGGACTTCTAGTGGAGTAGCTAAGGCTTATATATATTTGCATTTTCCTGATGGGGGAACATGTAACTTGGGTGAAACCTATGCCGCTAATGGTAAATATTCTGTTTATCTTTATCAAGGCAGGCAATGCCCAAATATACCTAAAACAATTACAGCGGGCGATCAATATAAAATTTTCATTACTACTGAAAAATTTGAGATTAGCAGTGTGCAAGACGAAAGCGATGGCTATTTTAGCATCGTTGATAAGACCATACCTGATTGCGCTAAAGAGGGCCAACAGTTTTCCAGTATTTTTACTGATCAATATCCTGCCAAATGCTGCAGCGGCTTAATTGGATGGGAGTCTGGTATGGACACCAGAAGAGTTGTTAACGGTGAATGCGTGGTTACAGGCTTATTAAGCGGTTGGCCAGTAGGCACTTGCCTTAATTGTGGCAATGGGGTTTGTGAATCAATTGAAAACATTTGCAATTGCCCACAAGATTGTAAGCCAACTAAAATGCTGAATTTGATTACCCCCAATGGTGGTGAAGTTTGGCGGTTTGGTGAAACGCAGCGAATCCAGTGGAAGGTTTCTTCGGATATTACGGCCTTAAAGATTGATTTAATTGATTTAAGTGCTGACGACGAGTCTGATGCTTATAGTATTCTGCCCAAGGACAGCACTGTTATCGCCAGTTGGGGTTATTTTGATTGGCAAGTTACTAATCCAGCCCCTGCTTGGCTTAAGCCCGGTAACAAATTTAAGATAAGGATTATAGATAATGCAACGGGGATTTCAGATAAAAGCGATAATTATTTTACCATTTTAAATCCCTTAATTACTGTTTTGACGCCCAATGGGGGAGAACAATTGAAGACAGGTCAAACTTATCCAATTACTTGGAAGTCCACTGATTTAAATCCAGCTGATAAAATAAAAATCTCCATTTGTACCGCCGACAGTATTCCGTTTTGCGATGCAGTTAATGGGGCCGAGTCTTTACCGATAAGCGCAACCAGTTACAACTGGGCTATTCCTACAAACTTTTTTGACATGCAATTCAAAGGTAAATCAGGTGATCAATTTAAGATATACGTTCAGGG
>JAQTPV010000016.1 GCA_028712605.1 Minisyncoccota bacterium
CGGCCCGAACAGCCAAATCGCGCAACGATAGGCCGCCCGACTTGGGTTGCTCGGTCATTTTCACAAACCACTGATTATCCATTAAAGTAGGTTCAATGACTGTTCCACATTTATAACAAACAGCCACATTATGCTTGTAACCATAGTCAATTTCTTTCTCGTCCAAAAGTCCCTTAGCAATCATATCCTGGACCACTTTTTCCCTCGCCTCCGCCACTTTCATGCCCTTGTAGGGCCCGGCCAGCTCGTTCATTCTACCATATTTATCAATAACCACTTTGGGGCCTGGGATTTCAGCCTTATGTCTTTGCCAAGTGTCAAAATCAGCAAAATCGTGGGCTGGGGTAACCTTGACACAGCCAGTACCAAACTCCATGTCCACTGCCTCATCAGCAATCACTCTTATTTGCGCTTTTCCTAAAACCGTTTCCACTTCAATTTCTTTACCCACATAATCTTGATAGCGCCTGTCTTTGGGATTAACGGCAATAGCTGTATCGCCAAATTTAGTTTCAGGCCGAACAGTAGCTAGCTTAAAAGGCCCATACTTAATATAATAAAGCGGATCAACCCGCTCTTCATATTTAATTTCCAAGTCCGAAAGTGAGGTTTGATGCTTGGTGCACCAATTTACTAAACGGCTGCCTCTATAAATCAAGCCGTCGTTTTTTAGCTTTTCAAAAGTTTGATAAACAATTTTAATAATATCCTCATCAAGGGTAAACCTTTCCCGACTCCAATCGCAAGAAGCTCCAAGCTTCCTTAGTTGGCCTTCCATAAACTGCTTGTTCTGCAGAGTAAACTCCATCATTTCCTTTAATAACTGGTCTTTAGGGACCTCACTCCGATGGCGTCCTTCTTTTTCTAATTTTTTATCAAAAACCACCTGGGTTTCAAATCCAGCATGATCAGCGCCTGGCAGCCACAAGGTGGCCTCGCCCTTCATGCGGTGGTATCTAGCCATGATGTCCTCTAAGGTTACGAATAAAGCATGCCCGATATGTAAGGAGCCATTGGCATTGGGCGGAGGCATTATAATGCAAAATGGTGGTCTATTTTTAGCCACCTTGGGCGCAAAATAACCACCCTTCTCCCACCTCTCGTAAATTTTCTCCTCACTCTCTTTCGGGTTGTAAACTTTATCTAACTCCATAATTTGTTATTATTACCATCTTACTTACTTTTTGTCTTTTATTCAAGAAAACTCTATTATCTATGGCTTATCCATAGCATTTCAAATAATTGTTTAAACATCTGGTAAAACTCGCTATTTTCAATAACCACGGCTATGAACTCTTTCTGCTTACCAGAAACTATGGCAATCTTATCGCTATAAATAAACATAGTGCTAGTAAATAGAAAAGCAGATGGCAAATAATGTACTTCCCGCAAAGCCTTTTCGCCCTCAATCGCTTTTTCTTGAACTCTCTCGGTCTTAAAATCTAGCCATCTCAATTTTATCCCGCTCTTGATCCGGCGGTTGGTCCAGCCCTCTTCATAAGTTAGATCAATATGTTTTACAAAATTCTCGTAAGAGGCAATCGCCAAAATTTCCTTAGGCTTTTCTTTTAAAATATTCTCGTAAACTGCCAGATACCCTTCCCTGCCCTCAAAAAACTTCACCCTAGGCTTAATGCCCGGAATATTATAAATAGATTTTAATTCAGGCAAAACTTCCTTAAGGGCCTTATAACGTCTTTCCGATAAAGCTAGCAGGTTTTCTGGCTTTTCCGCCACAAAAAAGGTCTTAGCGCCTTTCTTGATTTGACTAACCAATCCTTTTTCTTTCAATCCCTCCAAAGCAGTATAAACCGTAGTCCTTTTAACGTCCGACTTTTTGCCAAGCTCTTGGACAGTCGCCTGTCCAAGTTCTAAGGCGGCCAAGTAAACCTTAGCCTCATTATCCGAAAGCCCAAGTCCCCTTAAGGTGTTTATATTTTGCATATATTTGTTGTCAGCTATGCCGACAAATCTATCTGACTGTTTTATTATATCAACTCATAGCTGTCTGTCAAGCCAGTTTATTAAAAGTCATGTACAATATCGCTAAAACAACCGTTTTACCGGTTTTCTGTCGAATGTATTGACATCTGATAGGCAACATGCTATACTGGTGGCACGCATAATAGAAAGGTCTATGACTTACCAATATTTTCAGAAAACCCTTGAAAGCTTCGGCCTGCCCCGAGAAGAAATGGAAGAATTACAGTATCTAGTTTTCTCCCTACCCAACGACCGGGCCCGGGAACGAGCCTTACTAAAATTAACCCAAAACCCAGACTTATTATCCGCGATAACTAATTTTATTAAAAAGAAGGCCCGGTTTGTCGGTGAGATAAATGAGCCGGGTTGGGATAAAATAATGGCTGAGCAAAAGACAATCCTGAAGTTTCTACAAACCTAGTCTTACCCTCTTTAATACAGGAAATAAAATAATTCAAAAAAATATGGAAAAACAAACAAAACAATGCCCCACCTACGCTGAAGCTCCGGCGGGCAGGCAAAACTGTAAAAAAATATGCCAAAATTGTAAATCTGAATTTGCGATAGAACCAGAGGACTTTGATTTTTATGAGAAAATCGAAGTGCCCCCACCCACCTGGTGCCCAGCCTGCAGAGAACAACGCCGGTTAGTTTTCCGCAATGAGCGAGCGCTCTATAAAAGAAAGTGTGATTTATGCGGCGAAAGCGTTGTATCAAGGGTATCGCCAGACAAACCCTACCCAATGTACTGCCAAAAGTGCTGGTGGTCGGACAAATGGAACCCCTTAAGCTATGGCCGTAATTATGACTGGAGCCGTCCCTTTCTGGAACAATTCCGAGAGTTATTGTTTTTTACCCCCCACGTCAATATTCTAAACTCCAATACAGTCAACAGCGATTGGGTTAATCAAGAAACAGATGATAAAAACTGCTATTTGAATGTCGGGGGCCATTTTAACGAAGATTCGGCTTACAACACCTATGAAATCAGAGGCAAAAACTGCTTGGATAATTTTTGGGTTTGGCAAACCGAATTTGGTTACGAAAATATTATTGGCGAGCGATGTTACCGCACCCTATTTTCTCGTGACTGTTATGATTGTCTGAACGTTATTTTATCCTCTGATTGCCGTAACTGCCAAAATTGTTTTGGCTGTGCCGGACTACGCAACAAACAGTATCATATCTTTAACCAACCCTCCTCCAAGGAAGAATACCAAGAATTCTTAAAAAATAATCCCCTCACCTCTAATAAAAACTTAGCGGCCTTGCAAGAGAAGGCCAGAAAAGTTTGGCTGTCTGTGCCTAAGCGCAACGCCCATATCATCAAGTGTAATAATGTTAAAGGTTGTTTTATCAATGAGTCAAAAAATATCGGCAATGGCTGGTATGTTGACAAGTGCGAAGACTCCAAACATCTTTACGTTGCCACCTCTCTAAAAGATTGCTACGACGCTACATCCTTTGGCTGGGCAGAGCTTTGCTACGAAATGGCACACTCTGTTGGTGCTAGTAACTCTAAATTTTCAGCCTTCATTATGGGCGGGGGCACTGCTGAAGCCATTGGCTCCACGAATTTAGAATATTGTTATGCTACGCCCCATAGTAGTAATTGTTTTGGCTGCTGTAATATGAAGGGCCAAGAATATTGCATCTTAAATAAAAAATACTCTAAAGAATCCTTCGACGAGCTCAGGACCAAGATCAAACAACAAATGATAGATATGCCCTATACCGACAAAAAAGGCAGGGTTTATGCTTATGGCGAGTTTTTCCCTGTTGAATTTGCGCCCTTTGGCTACAACGAAACAACCGCCCAAGATTATTACCCTTTGGAAAAAGCGGAGGCGATTGAAAGGGGCTATAATTGGAGCGATTATGAGTCTGATGTAAAATATGAATTTTCAGATTATCAAGCCCCTGATGATATTCATGACGTTAAAGATGACATTTTAGAAAAGGTGTTAAAATGCGAGGTGTCTAGTAAGGCTTATCGCATCATCCCTATGGAACTACAACTTTATCGCCAGATAGGCCTGCCAATCCCCAAAAGAACTCCCCTACAAAGGCACAGGGATAGAATGAAGGAATTATTGCCTAGAAAATTATTTCAAAGACCCTGTCAATGCCAAGGAGAATCCTCTGAAAAGGGAATCTACAAGAACACTGCTCCTCATTCTCACGGCAATACTCCCTGCCCCAATCTTATGGAAACACCTTATTCCCCAGACCGTCCTGAAATAGTTTACTGCGAGGCCTGTTACCTAAAAGAAATCGCTTAAAAACAAGCAAAAACTAGCCACCCCCGACCAAAAACCAGGGTGGCTAGTTTTTTTGTAAAATTAAATGCTCAATTCATCTACTAATTTATAGATATCTCCAGCCCCCATAATAATTAGAACAGCATCCTTGGGTAAATTTTCCATCAGATACCCCTTTAACTGGTCTTTTGGTAGATAAATTGCCCAGTTTTGCCCTATATTCGCTACCAATTTTTGGGAATTAATTCTATCTTTTATAGTTTCATCCTCTCTACCTGCGACATCGTATATATCTGTAATAATCAATTTATTAATCCCAAAACCATCCCTTACTTCAGATAAAGCCTTAGTAAAATCATCAAAAAGGTAAAAAGTGCGCTGATATTGATGAGGCTGGAAAACAAGCCACACCTCCCTGCCAGGGAATCTCTCCCTAACAGCCTGCAGGGTAGCTGTTATCTCTGTTGGATGATGGGCATAATCAGACACTATTTCGTGCTCAACCCCGTTGATGACTATTTTTTTACACTCAAAACGCCTCCAGACCCCCTTATACTCACTAAGTGCCCCTAATGCCACCTCATCGCTAATTTTCAGAATACGGGCCACATTTAAGGCTGCTAAGGCATTAGAAACGTTGTGTCGGCCTGGAACCTGCAAAATTTTCTTCAAATCCCCTACCTCGTGGTCTTTTAATGAATAAAAAACACTTTTCGCTTTCAATTGCTTGTCTTCCAAGACACTAACGACATGATTATCGTCCCTATTAGCCACTATATAATCCTTAACTTGGCCCGCATATTGCCTGAAAACCTCTAAAATGTGGCCTAAATCGGAAAAAAAATCCATGTGCTCCTCCTCAATATTGGTTAGAACTAAGATATTGGGCTTATAATGCAAAAATTTGGCCTTATAATCGTCAGCCTCAATCACCAAGTACTTGCCTTGCCCCAGCCTCCACCCGGGCTTGGTGCCAATAACAAACGTGGGATCAAGCCCGGCTTTAACTAAAATTTGAGCAATCATTGAGCTGGTAGTTGATTTACCATGCATACCAGAAACAGCAATGGTGAAATAATCACGGCTTAATTCAGCCAAGGCTTCTGCTCCGGACAAGCATTTAATACCAAGCGCCCTGGCCTTTTTTAATTCAGGATTATCATCGGGCACGGCCTCGCTATAAACCACCAGATTAATATTAGGGTTTATGTGACCCTCATCATGTCCAATGAATAATAAAATGCCTTGCTCTTTTAATTGAGTAGTTATCTCTGATTCTTCAGCGTCCGAGCCTTGCACTTGATGGCCCTTTTGCTTATAGATACTGGCTATACCAGAAACCCCGATGCCGCCGATGCCGATAAAATGAATAATCATGGCTTTAATATACCAAAAAAGAGCCCCTTATAAAAGCCCTTATAAAAAGAGTTGAGATAGGAAACCATTGGCTGCCTATCTCATAATCTTTTTGCTGTCGCTCTATATCTATCTTTAACTGTGTTTTATAATTGAACCCCATTTGGTTCGAGATTGTGTTATAAAACACAGCTCTTTTCTTTTATTGAATTGTGTACATATTTGTACTAGTTTAATAATACCAAAATCAAAGCGCAGCGTCAATTGTGGATATTTTTATCCCTGAAAAACTAGTACCCGTGTAGAGGTAAGGCCCAAAACAATAAAACTAAAAATAGAATTATGGATATAATTACTGCTATTAAAATGGGTTTTCTCATATTTTCACTGATTGAGCTTCTTTATCTAAGATATAAAAAATTACTTCGCTATGACAGTATTTTTTAACCAAATTAACTAAATCCTTAGTGGCCCCCTCCACTATTTCACGCGTGGCAGGGAGTAAGGCCTCAATCACAATAATAGCGTTCTTTGTTTCTTCGGTTAACTTGGTTTTATCAGCCTCTCGCCAGTTCCATCTCCTACAGGCCACGCCCTCCTCATCTTTATAAACCACCTCGCCGGGCTGGGGCGGCTCGTTTTCTGTGCCACCCAACCGCACAAATAATTCAGCACCATCAGCAAACCCCAATATCAAATCACCTTTTATCATATTTAAGTCTTCTCCTCCAACCGGTAAAACATATTTCAAAGAAATGTAGTTATACAAATCCACTAATTTATTGATATGCCTAATCTGATCGCCTTTTAGTACTCTTCTGATTAAAGCCTCGGCAGAACAGCGATATTGGTGCGGGTCAGAACCAAACTTTCTATAAGCCGCTCGCCAGGCAGCCAATTGAGGATGCTGATTAAAAGTTTCCAGACCCGAGAGGCCCTCTGTTTGCTTTTGCTCGATCTCTCGTAAGAGCCCAGTAATTTCCAATGCCTCTCCCCTATTATCGCCGTTTTTCATCACGACAACCCCAGCCATAAAACCTGGATAACTCTCAAATAGTTCTTTTTGAATTTTAAATTCCATATGTTTCTATTTTTTAAAAATATATCGGTTCCAAATATCTTTAAATAATGGAAGGGTTAAAGTGGAAAGCAAAAAACCAACCGCTGGTACAATGGCATTAAACCAGGGCCTCCCCACGTTAATAGCCCTTAGATATAGCCCTATGGCCAAATAAGTAAAAATCATTAGCAAAATCCTCCGGCTATAGCTTGTTTCCCATGCTTTATCTAACTCTACCTTTTGATTCCGAATCTTAATTTGCTCTATTTCTTTTTTGACTTCTTCTAAGTTATCCATAAAAGTTAAATTTTAGAAATTAAGTCCCAAGTTGTGCCCCTCCCCTCCAAAACAATCATGGCGTGGAAGTCTTGGTAAACTTTTACGTCTTTGGGCAAGCCCTGTTGGAATAGCTCCTGAAGATGGCTATATGACCTCTTATCGCTAAAGCCGTGTTTTTGAGCAAAGCGATGTGTATATTCATCAATCACAAAAATTGGCTTACCGCCAGCATAAAGCAAAATACTGTCAGCTGTTTCAGGTCCGATACCATGAAGACTTAAAAGCTGTTGCCGGCAAGCCTCTAAATCCTGACGGAAAAACTTCTCCAAGCTACCGTGATTTTCAACAATAAACTTACAAAGGCCAAAAACTCTTTTGGCCTTTTGTTTGTAAAAGCCTGATGGCCTAATCAGTCTTTCCAATAATCCTATATCCTGTTTGCCGAGCTGATAAACGCCTTTAATTGATAAGGCTTTTTCTGTTTTAAGATTTTTCAAGGCCTTTTCCACATTCAACCAGCTGACTCGTTGAGTAAGCATGGCACCCAAAACAATCGCTTCTCTATCTTGCTTAGTTTTCCTTTCCTTACACCATTTCTGCCAAAAATCCTTTGGAGTCCCATATTTTCCCAAAAGCTTAAGATAAAGCTGCTGGATTTTTGTTTTTCTCTTTTCAGCCATTGGTTAATTAAGAAGCCAAATTGAATAGGCCAGATAGGTGGCAAAAACCACCCAAACAGCATAAGGCGTTAGTAAAGCGCTAGCTAACTTAGAGACCGGCCAGATCAAAACTAATAAAGCCAGTACGGTTAATTCCAAAATAATCATCTCTATAATAGACGCTGATATTAAATGTTGATTAAAGAAAAGTAAGCTCCAAAAAACATTCAAGAAAGCATTAAAAATAAATAAGGCCGCTACCCACTTAAGCCGATTATTACGCTCTGATTTATTCCAAAAAATAATAGCTGAAATAGCGCTCAAAATAAATATAATCGTCCAAACTGCCCCGATAAAAAACCCCGGGGGCGTAATGCTAGGGAGGATTAAGGTATTGTACCAGTTCATTCCTCCACTCGTTAGCCAACTCCCAATCAAAGCTACCGCCACAACAATTAAGACTATAATAATATCGTTAATTTTCATATATTTTATTTTTTTAACTTTCTGAACTTTAATAAAAACGGCTTTGTTTTTCAACCAGGTCAGGGCATTTATATCCAGAACACTCTTGGCAGCTTTTAAGGCCACGGGACAAACCACACTGCCTAATTTTGCATTGCTGGCAATATAAATATATGGGCCCATCAGATAGGCACCCCCGACAATTTACATCTTGCGCTTTCAGCTCTGGCCTATTATAACCCTTTTGTTTATATCGAGTATTCCACTCCCCTGCCACTTTCTGCCTCATGGCATCATCATTATTTTGAGTGGCAATAAACGCTTCGCACTTAGCGCAATCCAGCTCGCACATGCCAATATATTTTGACTCCATGAATTTTTTAAATTTTAATGCTCTACGACCCCACGGATTTTTATGTCAAAACCATTAATGATATTTTTTGATTCCGAAATGAATTTCTTATAAAGCCCTTCATTGCTGACAATCGCATAACTTTTTGGAAACTCTTTTTTTAAAATTTCAGTAAATCCCCTACCCGCTCCCCGCCAATTCAAAAATTCAAACCAATAATAATCAACGAAATTTTGGGTTTTAGCAATAACACTTCGCAAATCAGTCAGCCCTGGGATAATCGGGCTAACAAAAGCGTAGGCGTAAAGGCTCTCTTGCTTTAATCTTTCCAGGGCGGCAATCCGTTTTCCGTTTTCTGGTGCTTCCGGCTCAAGAAGCTTTTTAGCCTTGCTGATAAAGCTATTAACAGTTAGGCCAATCTCTATGTTTTTGAACTTTTTTAAGATATCGAGATCGCGTAAAATCAAATCCGACTTGGTTAATATAGATAGCTTAATATTTTTATCCATATTCTCCAAGATTTTCCTGGTAAGCCTTAGGTCCTTTTCAACTGGCTGATAGGGATCGCAAATAGAGCTCATGAATAACCAACCGCTAACTCTTTTGCCCTGAACTAGCTGGGGCCCATTTATTTTCATTTCCACCCAACTACCCCACTCGCCATAATCCTTTGGCCGCCACTTGGCCATGAACTTGGCGTAACAGTATAAACACCCGTGCCCACAACCAACATAGGGGTTTATAACCCACTTCGCCCCCTCCAGCTTTGTTCTCGTGAAAATTTCTTTAGCTGCTGTCTCAATGATTCTCATTTTAATCTATGATTTTGTAATTCTTTCTTGATCAATAAAAAATCTGGCACAGTTTTAGCCACTAAATGCCAAAATTGTGGCGAATGGTTAAACTCTTTCAAGTGGCAAAGCTCGTGTACAATTATGTAATCAACCACATCTTTTGATAATAAAGCAATTTTATAGTTAAAGTTCAAGTTGCCTTTCTTAGAACAGCTGCCCCAACGCGTTTTCTGATTTTTAATAAAAATCTTTTTAGGATAAAAGCCATAAAGCTGGCTGAAATAGACCACCCTTTTTTCAACTAACCTCTCGGCTTCTTTTTTATAATTAGCTAAATCTGCCTGACTATGCCTTACTGGAGGCTTATTACCCAACTGCTTTAAATAATCCAGCTTACCCAACACCCACTTCGCTTTTCTGATAATAAAATTCTCCACTAATCCGTCCGCCGCGCCCCAAGGCTTAGTCGCCACTAACACCCCATCACAGCAGACCGTTAACCTTACCCTTCTGGCCTTTCTACTCGTCTTCAAAACATAATCTAATTTTTGGCCCTGTAATTTAATACTTTTTCGCATTTTAAACCCTGCTATTATTTCAAGACCCACTTATACAAATTATTTTCCAGTTTTTATAATTGGGTATGTTTTTTGTGGTTACCTTTGGATTTTTCTACGGGGTATTTTTGTTCGTTCTTTTGCATTTTCTTTTCTAAAGTGGCCAGAATATCAATATCTAAGTCATGGGTCATTAGGAGAATCCAGTATAAAACATCGGCTAACTCTTCGGATATATGTTCTTTATTGGCTTCTACGTATTCCTTTAGCTCTTGCCCGGTTTTCCATTGGAAATGCTCCAAAACTTCGGCGGCCTCCAAGGCCAAAGATATGGCCAAGTCCTTAGGGTTATGAAATTGCTTCCAATCGCGGGCATCGCGAAAATCAATGATTCTTTTGGCTAAATCCTCAAGTTTGCTCATAGTGAGATATTCTTTAAAAAATTCTTTTCTTGCGGCTTTTGAATTACTTTATAAAATAAGTAATCATCGGCGCCATAGTAATTCTTGGGGATTTTACCAACATAGGTAAAGCCTTTCTTCTTATAAAAATCCAGATTTCTTTTGCCGGTCCAAAGGTGGAGCTTGTGAATGCCAGCTTTTTTAGCCTCATTCTGCCACATTTTTAAAAGCTGGCTGGCTAGGCCCTTGCCCCGATGGCCTTCTGCCACTGCCAGCCAACTACAAAGACACACTCCTCCGCAGATATAACGCGCTATTAAAAACCCGACGGCTTGGCTAGCTAAAATAGCTAAATAAATGACAATTTCTTTATTATCCAACTGGGATTTAAGGGCTTCAAGGCAATACTCTCGTTTGACAAAAAACTCCTTCGTTTTTGAGGAATATTCAGGAAATTGGCTTTTTAGACTTTTGGCAAATTCTGGAAAAAAAGCGCTAAGATCTCTTGGGCTCGCCTTTCTAAAAATGTAATCCTTGGGCATACCTTTAATTACCTTAAATGTACTCCGGTTTAGAATTTTTGGCAACAAAAAAACGGGCAGAGCCCGTGGTGGTCTTAAGACAAAGGAAAAGATTGAACTATAGTGTATTCCGAGCCAGTGCGTTTCAAAACGCTTTCCATGAGGTCAACGGAGTCGGCGCGGAAAGAAAGGTCTATCTCCTGCTCAACTTGTGGGCGTTCTTCTGGCTCTATCCGCTTCCACATCCACTCTTTGATACGGGCTAAGGTAATATGGGGCGAAAAAGGCCGACTGTCTGCTTGGCGCAAAATATCCCCCTCAAGGGCTTTTTGGCTTATCATTTGAGCCAAGCACTCCAAGTCCATATTTTTGACAATTTCCAGCCAAATTAAACGAGGCGGCATGGCTTTTGGCGGGCCGTAACAGATTTGATTCATTTTGACCTCAAATTTTTGCCAACAGCCTACGCTATCTTGAATAATCTGGCTTATTTTTTCTACTTTATCTTCCCCCACTTCACCGATGAAAAGCAAGGTGATGTGCAAGTTTTCTGGTTCTACCCACTTAGCCACGTGCTCGCTTATCTCTTCAGGAAAAGAATTTTTTATTTCCTCTTCCAAGACAAGCAGCTCTTGTTTTATTTCTTTCGGTAAATTAATAGCGATAAAAAGCCTTTTTGTTTTTTGGTTAGCCATACTTAATCTTAAAGTATAAAACAGTGGCATTGAGAATTAGGCTAACAACATTGGCGGCAATAAGCGGCACATCATGGATTAAAAGACCGTAAATCAGCCACAATAACATGCCAGCTGTAACTAAAACATACATCCCTAGCGAGATATCATTAGTTCTTTTTAATTTCCAGGTCCTCACTACTTGAGGGACAGCCGAAGCAGTGGTTAAAACGCCAGCGAGTAAACCTAAAAAAGCGATGGTAGCCATAGAAAATTAATATCTTTGTATTATAACCTAATTCTTTATAATAAAAAACAGGGAGACACCGATGATTTCTACAAATCAATTAAGGCCTATCGCTTTTTTAAACCCCAGTCTCTATTTTTCAATAGAATTTGGGCCCGAGCAATAGGGGTGCCCCCCTCATACTTTATATATCCCATACTTCTGCTAATTTATCAAGAGCAGCCTGACTATTCTTCTTCAAAGGCAAAGTGGCAAATATCTTTGAAATCACAGAATTGGCATTGCCAGCCAGGCTTGGCCTTAAAATCACTAGCCTTAATTTTTTCAATCACCTCCAAAATATGGGCTTTTATTTTCTCCTTTTCAGCCCCAGTGCCCAAGAAAGAAACACTGGAGCCATCCTCTAAATAGTAATAACTTAGCTCCACTGGATTCAGCCCTAAAAATTCTTCAGCAGCAATTTGATAAATTAAAAGCTGGGTTTTATCTTCAGCCTCCAGTTTTTCTTTTTTCCGGCCAGTTTTATAATCAACGATTCTAACGCCTCCCTCCGCCTGCTCTAAGCGATCAATCTGGCCCTTGAGCATATACTCCCCTATTTTTAGATGAAACGGCTTTTCTAAGCCCAATTCCTCGCCCAGTTTTAAAATTTGCGGCGGTTTTTTGATAAACTGCTCATAAAAATTCGTCAGGATCTCCTTGCCTAGCTGCCGATATTCTTGTTTTTGTTTTTTGTTCTCGTACCACTCATCTATCCAGTTTTTTTCATAAATTTTTAAAAACTCAGAAAGATCAAAATTGCTTTGGCTGACAGGGCTTTCTGTTTGAGCTTTAAAGCCAAAAAGGCTCTCCTGCTTTCCTGCTGGTTTTTGAAAGTATAGCCTCAAAAACTCGTTTAAGGTGTGGTGAATGCTTTGGCCGAAAGAAAAAGAGGCCCTACCCTTAACGGGCACTTTTAAAATATGGGCTAATTTATACTGATAAGGGCATTTTTGAAAGACAGCTATTTGGGTAAAAGAGAAATGATCAGGTAGGGGCCATTTTTCTATTTTTAAGGCTGTGGGTTCTTGGGGGGCCTCCTTTAAGCCCTGACTATCCTCCACTTCCTTTTTAGGCTTCTCCTTCTTAGCTAGGCCAAGCTCAACTAAGAATAAAGAGGGCTTTTTGGCTCTTTGCCCGCCGTAATTGTCAGCTGAAGTTAAAAATAGACCTTTTTTAGCACGAGTCATAGCCACATAAAAAAGCCGTCGTTCTTCCTGCAAATGCACGTCCCCTTCTGGCGCTTCTTCTTTGGCTAAGGCATCTGGGATTTCAATAGGGTCTTTTCTTTCAGTGGAAGGGAATCTCCTGTCCACCAAACTCACCACAAAAACGTATTTAAACTCCAACCCCTTGGCTGCGTGAATGGTCATAATCTTAATCATTTCGGGGCCTTGTTCTGGATCAAACTCCAGTTTGCCTTGCTCGCCCCCTTCTAACTCCCAGTTCAGCTGGTTTAAAAAGCTTTTTAACGAAGCATCTAAGGCTGACTCCTCAAAGGATTTAATTTTTTTATAAAACTGGGTTAGCAAATCAATCTCCAGGAGTTTGTCATTTTCAGTTAAATATTTTAAATAGCCAGAGTCATTCAAAAATGAAACTAAAACCTGAGAGGCCGTGTAGGTTTTAGCCAGCTCGGTGTGCCGCGCAATTAGAGACAAAAGAAAAGTAGTCTTATTAACAGTTTCCTGTTTGACGCCTTTAACTAAAGATAACTGGGAAAGGGTTTCATAAACTGACTGGGCCTTCCGGTGACTTTCGTGGGTGATATGCATAACATCTTCGTTGCTTATTTTTAAAAACGGTAGGCTTAAAATCCGATATAGAGCTAAGCTCTCATGATAATTATCTAAAAGCTTCAAATAAGAGATAGCATCCAAAATCACCGGCTTTTGATAAAGCCCTCTGGAGGCTAAAAATTGGTACGGCAAACCGGCCCTATCCAAGGCCCGAGCAAAAGGCGTGGCTGAATCGTTAGCCCTAACTAAGATAATAAAGTCATTAAAGGTGGCCGCTTTATCTTTTTTCAGAATTTCAGTTATTTTTTTAACCACTCCCCTAGCCTCTTCTTCAAGGGACTTAAAATGCAAATATTGAACATTCCCCTCTTCTTTGGTTTGAGCCTGTAATTTTTTATCAATTTTAGATAAATATTCTAAACGATTAGGATTGTTGGCCTGGATAAACCGGTAAGCCAAGTCTAAAACATTCTGGCCTGAACGATAGTTCTTCACTAAACATACCTCAGCGGCTCCCGAAAAATCATTCTTAAATTGCTTGATATTACTAACCGAAGCTCCCCTCCATTTATAAATGGCCTGGTCGTCATCGGCGCAAACGGTTAGGTTGTTGCGAGGCTCGGCCAAAAGTTTGATTAACTCATATTGGGCCTTATTGGTGTCTTGAAACTCATCCACTAAAATATATTTAAATTTTTGGCGGTATTTTTCTAAAATGGCTGGACGCTTTTGAAATAGCTGCAAACAATAATTGATTAAATCGCCGAAATCTAAAAAGTTGTTTTCCAGAAGTAACTGCTGATAAACGTGGTAAGCCCCAGCCACCTCTTTAATGCGCTCTTCTTCTGAATCCTCTGGCAAATCAGTTAAATTCGTCTTTAAATCATCGGCATAATCAAGATATTCATCAGGATAAATCATCTGGTCTTTGCAACGGGAAAAATGGTCAAGTAAAGCCCGGATGAACCTATTGGGATTGCCCCGGGGCTTGTAATACTTCAAATTAAACTGATCCAGATTTTGGCGCATAAGGAGCCAGGCCGCTGTTTGGTCTAATAATCTAAAATCCGTGGGCAAACCAATATCTAACCCATTATCCTTAAGCACCCTTTCGCTGAAGGCGTGAAAAGTGGAAATCCAAAGGTCAATATAGCCAAAAGGCAGGGCCCTATCCGCTCTTTCTTCCATTTCGTTGGCTGCCTTATCAGTAAAAGTAACAGCTAAAACCTCCTCGGGCTTGGCTTGGCCAGTTTCTATTAAATAAACAATGCGGTCGGTAATAACCGTGGTTTTACCAGTGCCAGCCCCAGCCACAATCAAAAGCGGACCCTCGCCATGCATAACCGCTTGCCTTTGCTCGGGATTTAATTTTTCCAAGTCTATCGACATATTAAGACATTATAAAATAGGGTTATATAAAAAAACAGAGGACGTATCAAGATAAAGTCTCTTTTTACGTCCTCAAGGGGCATCTTAAGCAAGGCACTTGTTCACGGGCCTAGAGGGCCTTAAAAAGGCACAAATAAGGCACAGGTGAATCAATGGTGCTCAATCCCCATAAAAGGTATAGTCTTAAGGGTTATACTACGGATAACCGTACCATGTTATTTCCATACCTCCTTCCTTGTAATAGAGCTATGCCAGTTGATCAAACAACTGACAATTTTTAATATAGTCTTATTTCAAAAATAAACAATGTCTCGGCCATCCTTTTATATCCAATCATCTACCAAAGGGCCTCTGTAATTAAAAAGAAATGGCTATGGCAGTGATGTCATCGTGCTGTTTGAATCTTAGGTATTTTTTGCATTCTGGATCGCTGTTTTCTAAGCCTCTGACAAACTCTTTGACATTGTTTAACCCACCCTCTAAAAAGAGTTTAACGAGGGTTTGAAAATCATCAGGCTGATTAGGGTCTGCTGCGGGGATAAATAAGCCATCGCTAAAAATCAGGATATGGCTTACATTATCTAAGGCCTCACTGCCGAAATTTAAAAAAGAAATAAACTTTTCGTCTCCATCTAAAACACCATAGGTTTTGTTAGCATCTTGCCAGATTTGCAAAAAAGGGCCTTGCTCCAGCATAGCCCTCGGGTCTTTTTCTCCTCTCTGGACCGACTGTTGTAAAAATCTTAAAGCTTCAGCGTCATGGTCATAATCATTGACTAATAATTTAAAATCGCCGTTTTGGTAAATAACTAAAATCAAACAATCACAGATTTGGGCCCACTCAAAGAAGTTATCTTGAATTCTAACTACGGCAAAAGCAGAATGCCAGCAGTTTAATTTATCGTTCGTATC
>JAQTPV010000017.1 GCA_028712605.1 Minisyncoccota bacterium
GACCAATATTCGGTAGGGATGAAACCTTTGATTTCTTTTTCGCGGTCGCAAATCAATCTGACAGCCACTGATTGCACTCTGCCAGCTGAAAGGCCCCTCATAACTTTTTTCCATAGAAACGGTGACAGCTTGTAGCCAACCAGCCTATCCAAAACCCTTCTGGCTTGCTGGGCGTCAACCAAATTTAAATCTAACGCCCTGGGGTTTTTTAGGGCTTCCTCAATAGCTGATTTAGTAATCTCATGGAAGACTATTCTTTGGGGCTTTTCTAAATCCAAAACCTCTGCTAAATGAAAGGCAATAGCTTCCCCTTCTCGATCCTCATCAGTAGCTAAAATAATAGACTTGGCTTTTTTGGCCTCCTCTTTTAAGATTTTTACCTTGGAACGGGCCTTAGTGGGTATGACATATCTAGGCTGAAAATCTTTTTCTACATCAATGCCCAACTCACTTTTAGGCAAATCCCTAACGTGCCCAAAAGATGACTCAACCTTATAGTCTTTGTTTAAAAATTTACTAATCGTTTTGGCTTTTGTGGGGCTTTCTACAATAATTAATTGCATGCTTGTTGCTTTATTATTAGCGGCGAAGCGCGTATACATTGCCGCCTAAGTTCTTTACTTTACTGTCTAACTCCATCAGAGAGATAGCGCTGGAGATTTGAGGAGCAGGTAGGTTGGTTAATTCAATGATTTTATCTATGGTTTGGCTGCCCATTTGGAGGGCTTGTAAGATAGCCTTCTCTACTTCATTTTCGTTGACGTTGAGAGCGGTATTTTGGCGGCTGGGCGGCTTAATGTCAAATTCGTCTAAGATATCATTGGCTGATTCTACTAATTGAGCACCTCGTTTTATTAAAAAATGACATCCTTTGGAATTTTGGGAAAGAATATTACCGGGCACGGCGAAAATTTTTCGGCTATATTTTCTAGCGTAATCAGCCGTAATCAAAGCACCCGATTTCATTTTGGCCTCCACCACTAAAATCCCAAGGGATATTCCTGCAATTATACGATTTCTTTTCGGAAAAGTAAACTTGGAGCCAGGGGTACCCGAGCTATATTCAGAGATTAAACAGCCGCCTTTTTCTAATATCTGTTTGGCCAACTTGAGGTTTTCTTGTGGGTAGATTGACCGTTCATCCAAGCCAGTACCTAAAACCGCTACAGCTCTGCCGTTGGCTTCTATTGTTCCCTTGTGCGCCCAGGTATCAATGCCCAAAGCCATACCAGAAACAATGGTTAGGCCGGCCGCAGAGAGGCTGATAGAAAAAGAGAGGGCAATTTCTTTACCATAGCCAGAGCAGAGCCGAGTTCCCACAACAGCGAAACATCTCTCTTGGTTAAATTCCAAATTACCCCTGAAGAAAATTGTTTTTGGGGCGCTGGGGGTCTTCTTCAACCTGGTTGGATATTTTTCATTATCAATATCTATTGATTGTATTGGGTAGTGCCCTAAAAATCTTTCCATTGATTTTAGTGCGTTTTAGTTGCTTGATTTTAATCTCTCTACAGCCTCGTTTAGCATTTGACAGTAGAGGTTTAGGCCGACTTTATTGACACTGCCAGATTGTTCCTTGCCTAAGATGTTACCAGCCCCCCTGATTTCCATATCCTGGACAGCAATTTTATAACCAGACCCCAATTCTTCAGCTTGTTTAAGAGCGGCGAGCCTTCGTTTAGCCAATCCTTTTAATTTGCCTTTGGGATATAAGAAGTAAGCAGAGCTTTGTTTGGTCGACCTGCCAATTCTGCCTCGCAGTTGGTAAGCTTGGGCTAAGCCAAGCCTAGTGGCATCGTCCACGATTAAGGTATTGGCATTAGCGATATCTAAACCATTCTCAATAATGGTGGTGGACAATAGAATATCAATTTGGCCTTGTTGAAAGTCTGTCATTGTTTTAATGATATTTTTCTCTGGCAGTTTAGCATGTAAAATACCGATGCGAGCTTTCGTATCCAATGCCTCTAAAAATTTTTGGTAGTTTAGCATTGTTTGGACCTTATTATGCAGGAAATAAGTCTGCCCACCTCTTTTTAGTTCATCAGCAATAGCTTTTTTAATCGTTTCTTTATGAAAGGGCACGACAAAAGTTTTAACTGCCTTTCGGCCTTCGGGCGGGGTTTGAATGAAGCTAATTTTTTTCAATGAGGACAAGGCTAAATACATAGTGCGGGGGATTGGGGTGGCTGAAAGATACAAAACATCCAAGGCCGGATTTCGTTTTCTTAATAACTCTTTTTGCTTGACACCAAAGCGTTGTTCATCATCAATAATTAAAAGGCCTAAATTTTTAAACTCCACTTTTTTAGCCAAAAGGCTGTGTGTGCCAATAACAATATCAGCATTTCCATTTTTCAGTTCGGTTAAGGTTTTTTGACGTTGGCTTGATGTTTGCAGTCGCGATAACAGAGCAATTTTAAGGGGCAAACCATTAAGCCTTTTTTGAAAAGTGGAGAAGTGCTGTGAGGCTAAAACAGTGGTGGGAGCGATTAAGGCTACCTGCTGACCATTTTCTGCTGCCTTAACAGCTGCCCTTAGGGCAATTTCAGTTTTACCAAACCCAACATCGCCGCAAACAATGCGGTCCATTGGCTTCGCATTGTTTAAGTCCTCTTCAACTTCCTCTAAGGCCTGGGTTTGATCTGGAGTTAAAGAGTACCCAAAGGTGTCATCTAAGGTATCGTACAATTCTTTTCGTTTGAGGGGTGGCCTTGAGGCCATCTCTTTTTCAGCGAACAGGGCCAGAAGCTCCTGGGCTAATTTTTCAGCTCCTTCTTTAATTCGGCTTTTAGTTTTTTGCCACAGAACCCCGCCCAGCCTTGATAGTTTGGGCTCTTGAAAACCAACATAACGAGATAACTTTCTTTCCAAGCCAACCGGTACATACAGCTTGTCGCCAGCTGCATATTCTAAAATATAATACTCTTTTCCCTTAGCTTGGGTTTTGCTGATTTGTGCGAACTGTCCAATCCCATGGTCCAAATGCACTAAGTAATCGCCAGGCTTTAACCCCTTTAAGTCCGAAAAGACTTTTTGTGATTTAAGCCGCCTTTTTAAAAGGTTTTTAGCCGTTTTTTCATCAGTAATTTCTTGCGGCAGTTTTTCAATATTCTCCAAGGTGTTGCCTAAAAAATCTAATCTCACTGCGAAGTTAAGATTGATAGGGAAAACATCAATAACCCCACCTCTTTGGGAGAATTCGCCTGGATCTTTCACCTGAAAAACTTTTTCATAGCCCAGTTCATCAACTCTCTTGAGGGTTTCAGAAATGCCAATTCGCTGGCCCTGCTCTAAAAATAGAACATTATCTTGCCAAAAAGCCTGGGTTTTTAAGGCATTCAAAATCATCGTCTGATTTTCCGAAAACCAAGAATTTTCTTTTTCCAAAAAATATGGGGCGATGCTTACGACTAAAGCGCTTTTAAACATAATCTTTGTTTCGTTTTATAATATTTGAGAGCCGGCAGATTGTAAAGCTAATTTTGGCATATTTCAAAAATATTCTCTCGCGGGAGGAGAGAATATTCATAGAGATATGTAGCTAATTATTTTATGGTGTCTTTCATTAAGTCCCAATAGCTTGAGTCGCCATGTTTGGTTTTTAACCAATAGGCCCATTCAACACCCCAAAGATAAATTTCAGGCAAGCCGGTTTTTCTGGCAAATTCCAAGTTTCCTTTTAGGTCTTTTACTTTAAAACTTTTTAGTTGTTCTGCAACAGGCATTTGGGTTAACGAGCGGTTTTCAGTGCCCCAGGGTTCAGCTTGTAATTCAGCGATAATTACTTTTTTAGTGTCAGTAAGTTTTTTGACTATTTCTGCTCGGGCTCGGTAGAAAAGAGGATTATATTGCCAGTGCTTCACAATGCCAAACCAGGGATGCCAAACAGTACGATAAAGTGTAGTGCCTAAAATCTCTGATAACCCAGCGGCCTCTCGCCAGGTACTCAATTCACCGCTGTCAGTGATTAAAACGGGCCGAGTTGGGTCAAGCGATTTTACTAAACGGATTTCTTTTTGCAAAAACCCTTTGTCAGGCGGAGGACACTTGCCGAAAAAATCTATTAATGGCTCATTTTCCACCTGCCAAGTGGTGACGGCAGGGTTATTTTTATAATGATTAATTACTTGGGTTAAAAATTCAAAAGTCTCTTCTTGCTGTTCTTTGATGGATAAGGCATTGGCCCAATCAGGCTGGTGGCATTCGGGCCAGCGAGGCGCTTTTTGTCCAACTGCTAAAATCACTTTTTTATTTTTTTGCAGGGCTTGGTTAATTTGCCAGTCTAAATCTTCAAAATTGAATTGGTCATCTTTCGTTTCTGCTTGCGACCAATAAGCCACTAATCTTAAGTTGGGCACATTCAAATCATTAAGTACGGCCAAGTAGGCCTCTTCCCAATCTAATCCTAAGTATTCAGCGTAAATACGGCTAAAAGTGGCTCCCCAGATTGGTTTTTGGCCAAAAGACCAATCAATCCAGCCAATAGCGTAAAAAAGGATAATAACAGTTAAAAGTATGATAAGGATGGTAAGCATAATTTTTTTAATAATTGGCCAAGCCATAGTGAGTTAAAAAGTTGAGAATAGAAGGCCAACCCCCGCGGCGATTAAAGCAATACTGACTGACTTTTGGATTAAAACATTGGGCGTTATTCTTTCCTTGATTACTTTAGGCAGCTTCCACGATAAGATGATGACTATCAAGAACAAGAAAACGTATTGTAAGCCCTGTAGGGCGGCGGTTAAGGATAGGGGCCCTAAAGTAAAGGCGTAGTTAAATAAGATAAAATTTAAGGCGCCGCAGGTTTGTCCAGCCAGAAAGATGCTGGCTTTATCTCTTTTGGGTCGTTTAAAATCAAAAGCAATAGCCTCTTTGATTTCAGGGATTAACAAAAGCATTAGGGCGGCTAAAACTCCACCCACCCTCACCCAGATGAATCCATTCACAAATCCTTGCTGGGCGTAAATGAATTGGGAAAGCAAGTGTGCCACGCTAAATAAAAAGGCGGAAAAAATAGCAATCAGGATAGTGCCTTCAGTTATTGTTTTTTTGCCTCTGGTTTTTTCTAAACTGATTAAGAAACCTCCAGCTACGATAATGGCAAAAGCTATTAATTGGACAGAGGTTAAAGTTTCCTGTCCTACCAGAAACCCCAAGGTTAAAATAAAAATAGGTGTTAATCCGCCAACTAACGAGGCTATGCGTGAAACCTCGGCCTGACTTAAAGCATAAAAGAAAAAGAGCATGGCGGCCACATAGAGAAGCCCGCTTAATAAGTCCAAGGCCAACGAGAGCGGGGGAAGGATGCTTAAGCCCCAAGGGGCTAAAATCAGGCCTAAAATTCCTAAGAAGCCCACATAAAAAGTCAGAACCGCCGGGTTGGGGAACATTGTCTTTTTGAGGAGATATTTGTCAAAAAGATGCGTTAAAGCACCAAAAAAATAAGAAACAATGGTAATGATTAACCAAAGCATATCGCTTTAAGTTTTAAGCTCCGAAATAATTTTTTCAATATTGTAAGTGCCCATTTTTTCTACCTCAATAAAGCCCTGCATGGCCGCTTCAGCAAACCAGCCATCATTGAGCAAGTCAAATAACCATTGATGGGCATATTTTGGATTGCTTTGAGGGATGCCCGATCCGATTTTAGAAAGCCATTTCTTGTTGGCCTCCTCTTGAGCGCCTATGGTCGGAGCCATTACAACCGGTATGCCTAAGGCAGTGTAAAAAGAAAGTTCGCTGGGCTTCGTCCATAGAATATCAGTAGTTCTTAGGGCTTCATTAAATTGGAAAAAATAATCATTAATATCTTGGGAGAAAAGCAACCAGATATTGCGATTCAAATGCTCGGTTAAGCCAGCATCGGTAATCTTTCTGATGATTTTTTCTTTGACCTGTTCTTTTATACCTATTGATAGGATAAATCTGATTGATTCCCTTTCCAATTCGCCCTTAAAAGACTCTATAAGGTTCAGAGCAATACCAAATTGAGCGCCTGCCCCTCCAATAGCGAAAGTAATGGTTAAGGGGTGATTTGGTAAAGATGGCAAAGAACCCAGGTATTTTTTGACTAAAGGAGAGTATTGCTGGCGGTATTTTCCTTGCGGGTCAAGATTAATTAAACGGTATTTTAAATCCTGTTTGGCGACCTCCATCTCTCCGCCTATATTTTCTTTGGGCAAGGGATAGCCAGTTTGAAAAATATTTTTTCTGGGAACGCCATAAAGAATCAACCTTTCGGTTGTTCTTTGATTGGGGGTAAAGTATTTAATGCGGCTTTTTTGTGGGATAAGCGGCGCCCAAGTTCTGGCGATATCGGTATCGCAAACCACGCAGAAAATCTCACGGTTGTATTGACATTCTTCAGCCATAAAAGCGGGCGTAAAAAAAGTACTCACTATCGGCAAACCTTTGCTTCTTAGATCATCCATCAGGGAACAGCCCCAGCCTTTTTTAATTAAAGAGTAATTTTCTTTCAAAGAATAGGTGGGCCGCGATAGGTCCCGTTTAGGGTAAAAAGTCCAAATGCTTTGGAATTTATCAAAGATATAAAATATTAACTCGCCAATTAAGGGCACTCTTTTGAAGCGGGAAATAAATTCATAAACTTTCCTAGATGATTCCCAAAGGTCGCGGTCTTTTTTGGGTATGCCAAAATAGCTGTTGGCGTTAATCACTTTTTGATCAGGCGCTAAATAGCGTAAAGGGTAAGCGGTGCGTTGGTGGCCATAACCCATATCTACGGCAATAACCCAGGCTTTGGGCTTTTGGATATTTTGTTGGCTTCCGCTTTTTTTCTTAATAGGCATAATGTTGGCAGTTGAATTCTATTATTATAGCAGAAACTTTAATGTTGTGTAAGTTGGGTGTAAAAAATAAAAAAGAGTAATAATATAAAACCCCTGCTTTTTATAGGGGCAGAGGTAAAATTAACCTTGGGTTCTCTACTTATTAAATTTAGTCATGGCTTTATCAATGCCATCAGTAATTATCGTTTCTATCGCTTTAGTGGTTTTCTGGAGGCTGGCAGTTAGCTCTATTTTATCTTGGAGTGCAAATTTACTTAAAACAAAGTCTTTGAGGTCTAAACTTTTTTTCAACTCCTTATTGGTTCCGATTCTTATTCTTATAAAATCTCTATGTCCTAGAGCGGACATAATGGATTCAATGCCCTTATGGTGGTTGGCACCTCGTTTTTTGACTATTTTGATTTGTCCTAACGGAAAGACCACATCATCATGCACCACAATAAGATTGGTATTGGTATCTTCGAGCCGGCTTTTGGCCATTAGCTTTTTGACAGCGTCACCAGATTCATTCATAAAAGTTTGCGGTTTAGCCAAAATAACTTTTTGACCAGCCATTTCAGACTGTGAGGTTGCAGTATTGTATTTTTTAATTAACCTAAAATCTGGGAAATTATTTTCCTTTCCGAAAGCATCAACTGCCAAAAATCCAACATTATGGGGGGTATTTTCGTATTGGGGGCCTGGATTGCCCAAGCCGATAACTATAAACATAAAATCTTATTAGGATATTATAGCATCTTCTTTCCCATAGTAGAACTTCGTTCAGGTTTTGCTTTGTAAAATTTGAACTTTGCTACGGGGTTGCCTTGAGTAAAAATTCTTGTTATTATGGATCAATCACAAAAAGGCATAATATGCGTCAATTTTTAGCTTTTGCTGGAGAAATCTTGAAAATAGTGCTTTTAGCGCTTATAATTGTTTTGCCCATCAGGTATTTCATTTTTCAGCCATTTATTGTCAAAGGGGCCTCTATGGAGCCTAATTTTCATAATGGCGACTATTTAATTGTTGATGAGCTGACCTATCGGTTGAAAGAACCTCAAAGAGGAGAGGTAATAGTTTTTCGTTATCCCTTAGATCCTTCCGAACGTTTTATTAAAAGGATTATTGGTTTGCCTACTGAAACTGTAGAAATTAAGGATGGCCAGATTTTTGTAACCGATAAATTTGGTACAGCCAAAACATTAGAGGAAAAATACCTAGAAGGAGTTGTACTTTTGGGCAGCGTTAAGCAAACCTTAGCCGACAATCAGTATTTTGTATTAGGCGATAATCGCTTGAATTCATCTGACTCTAGAAAGTGGGGGGCTGTGAGTAGAGACGAAATTATTGGCCGAGTACTCATTAGGGCTTGGCCGCCCACCAAGTTAGATTATTTTACAGCGCCAAGTTATCAATTTTAGCTATGAGCCTTAAATTTCAATCACCAACTGGCATGCATGATTTATTCCAAGAAGATTGGAATTATTTTGATAAAGTAAAAAAGACTTGTCAAAACATGGCCGATTCTTACGAATTTGACCGCATTGAAACCCCAATCTTAGAAGACACGGCCATTTTTGAAAAAGGTACAGGCCTGAATACTGATATTGTGGAAAAGGAAATGTACAGTTTAACCTCCAGAGGTGGGGATAGATTGACGTTGAGGCCAGAGGGTACACCTGGTATTGTCCGTTCTTATATCCAGCATGGTATGCAGAGCCTGTCTAAGCCCGTGAAGCTTTGGTATTTTGGCCCATTCTTTAGGCACGAGCGACCTCAAGCTGGCCGATTCCGTCAATTTTATCAGTTTGGCTTTGAAAGCCTCGGCGTGTCCGATCCTATCATTGACGCAGAAATTATTCAGATTTTTTATAATATTCTCAAGGACTTAGGGTTTAAAAACTTATTAGTGGAAATTAACTCCATTGGCGATTCTCAATGCCGGGGGTATTTCAGAAAGTCCTTAATGAGTTATTTAAGGTCGCGTCAATCCGGGTTGTGTAGTGACTGCAAGAGGAGAATTAAGAAAAATCCTTTAAGAATTTTAGATTGTAAAGAGGAGAAATGCCAGCGCATCAAGAAAGGCGCTCCTCAAATCGTTGATCATTTATGCAAAGAATGCCACGATCACTTTAAGAATTTGCTAGAATATTTAGATGAGAAAGGGTTACCCTATAGTCTTAATCCTTACTTGGTCAGGGGTTTAGATTATTACACCAAAACTGTTTTTGAAATTTATGAGGATTCAGAAGAGGGCAAGCAAATTGGGGCATTAGCTGGCGGTGGTAGGTATGATGATTTAGTTAGGATGTTGGGCGGCAAGCCTACGCCAGCTTGTGGGGCAGCCTCCGGGGTGGAAAGAGTGGTAAACTTGTTGAAAGCGCGTTCTAAAAAAGCTGGCCTTAAGGCCAAAGAGAGAACCTCTGAAGTTTTTTTGGCCCAGGTTGGCGAGATTGCTAAGAAAAAATCTTTAAAGTTGTTTGAAGAGTTTCGGGAGGCTGGCATCAAAGTGGGAGAGGCCTTGCATAGGGATTCTCTGTCGGCCCAATTGAAGGCGGCCGATAAAATGGATGTGAAATATGTTTTGATTTTAGGGCAAAAAGAGGCTATTGATGATCAAATCATTATTAGGGAAATGAAAAGTGGCAATCAATACGTCACGGAGTTAAGCAAGGCGGTTCAGGAGATTAAGAAAAAAATTAAAAAGTAAGTATGGAAGATTGTATTTTCTGTAAGATTGTTAATAGAGAGCTACCTGGAGAGATTGTGTACGAGGATGATAGGGTTTTGGCCTTTTTAGATATCCACCCTAAAGCCCCTATCCATTTATTACTGGTGCCTAAAAGCCACCTAGCCTCTATCCAGAATGAGGGGTCCGAGGATGTGGCTGGGGAATTGGTTTCAGCGGCTAAGCATATAGCCAAAGAAAAGGGTTTATCGTCTTATAAATTAGTTTTTAATGTAGGTCGAGAAGCCGGCCAGACAGTTAATCATTTACATTTGCATTTACTATCAGGCGGGCCGTCAGAATTAACCATTTAATAACATGCCATTAGCAGTTCAAAAACAAGGTAAAGAAACTTCGCAAAGCTTGATTCGTCGTTTTACCCAAAAAATGAGAAAAAGCGGTATCGTGCTGGAGGTTAGGAAAAGGCAGTTTAAGCAGAAGCCTAAAAGCAGGCCCTTAACTAAGCTATCAGCCCTTAGAAGAATTACCAAAAAGCAGGAGTATTTAGAAAAGCAAAAGATGGGCAAGATATAGCCCCCTTATGCTGACGATCAGGAATTTTACTAAGCGGATAATAAGCAGGCGGTTTATCTTAAAGATAAGTAAGTTTGTTTTAGCTCAAGAACAGATAGCAGCCGGGGGCTTTTCTTTAGTGGTTGTTGGCCAAAAACGGATGGCTGCTTTAAATAAGATGTATCGGCGTAAAAAGGGGCCAACTGATGTGCTAGCCTTTTCCGAAAGGGAGGCTTCATCCATCTTCCCACGTGTTAGTTTGGATCAGGGTTTGGGTGAGATAGTGGTTTGCTTGGATATCATTAAGAAAAATTCTAAAAAATACGGGGTTTCCTTTCAAAGAGAGTTAGTTCGGATTGTAATTCACGGGATTTTGCATTTAATAGGTTACGACCATGAAAGATCCAAAAAAGCAGCAGAGGAAATGAGTAAAAAAGAAAATAGTTATTTCCAGCAATTAATTAATTAACAATCAAAAATCAAAATGCGAAACAAAATACGATAATTACTTAACCTTGGGGTATTTTGTTATTTGTCTGCCTACTTCGTTTAGCGAAGCATTGCGGGCAAGTATTTTGAATTAACTAATGAAGTCTTTTACTCTTTCTGCTTTTGACGTGGGCAGTTATTCTATTAAAGGCCTGGTGGCTAAAAAGAATTTTTCTTCAGGCGATATTCAAATATTGGCTCAAGCTGAAGTGGCTTGTTCTGGTATGAGAAATGGAGAGGTAGCTCGTCCCGAGAGGGTGGCTGAGTCGTTGCTGGCGGTTAAAGAAGAGCTGGGCAAAAAAGCCAATCTAAAAATCCGGGAGGCCATGTTTAATGTTAACGGGATGCACCTTTTTTCGGTGGCCTCACAGGGTTTAGTTTCAGTTTCTCGGGCTGACCAGAAGATTTCTTATGAGGATGTGCAGCGGGTGCTAAGGGCTGCTCAGGCCATTCATTTACCCTCCAATAAAGAGGTTTTGGATGTTTTACCGCAAGAATATATCATTGATAACGATGGCTCTGTAAAAAATCCTCTTGGCTTGAAAGGTATCCGCCTAGAGGTTCGAGCCCTACTTTTAGGTATTTTTTCACCAGTTTTGGAGAATTTAGAAAAAGCCTGTTCTTCAGCCGGTCTTGGTATTTTGGGCGGGCTTATCCCTTCGCCCCTGGCGGTCGCTCGATCGGTTTTATCTCAAGAACATAAGGAATTGGGTTGCTTAGTGATTGATTTGGGGGCTACCACCACTTCTGTTAGCGTTTTTGAACAGGGGGGTTTAAAAGATTTTGCTATTTTTCCTATTGGTTCAGCTCATATTACCAATGATATTGCCATTTGTTTGCGAACTGAAATTGCGACAGCTGAAGTTATTAAGAAGAAATACGGCACCCTTAAGTCCACGGCCATTAATAAAATTCTAAATAAGAAGCAAAAAGCCAAAGAGTCCTTTCACAACCAGGACGAAAACCCCCTAGAGGAAATTTTGGCTCAAGAACAAGAAATTTTGCCTTCATTTTCGCCCAAGCTTTTAAAAAATATTGTTGAGGATAGATTTAATCAGCTTTTTTTTGAAATTCAGAAGGCCGTGAAACGAATTAATGTGCAGCCCATGCCAGCAGGCGTTTTCTTTACTGGGGGTGGGTCGGCTATGCCGGGTTTGGTGGAGTTAGCTAAACAAAAGTTAAAATTACCCTGTCGATTGGGCTATCCGAAAGGAGTGATTGGTTGTGATGATCCTAAACTCGCCACTTGCCTGGGGCTCTTGTTACTTGGCTTTGATGATTTAGAGGAAGAGAGGGAAATGCCAAGCAATGGGGGCTTTAAAGATAAGTTAAAAAGATTTTTCCGTATTTTCCTGCCATAATTTTGAAATGATATGCCAAAGGTGCCTAAAATTAAAGTAGTGGGAATTGGTGGTTCGGGAGTTAATGCTGTTAACAGGATGCATAAAAGTGGCATTTTAGGAGTGGAGCTTGTGGCGGTGAACACTGATGTTCAGTCATTGAATGCTTCTGCTGCGGAGAAAAAAATTTTGATTGGAGAAAAAACTACTGGCGGACTGGGCTCTGGAATGGATGTTCGGGTTGGTGAAAAAGCTGCTAGAGAAAGCTACGAAACTTTAAAGCTGGCTTTAAACGGAGCGGAGATGGTTTTTTTAACTTGCGGGCTGGGAGGAGGCACTGGCTCAAGTGGCATTCCCATCTTGGGCGAAATAGCCAAGCACTTAAGAGCTTTAACTGTAGCCATAGTGACTTTGCCATTTTCTTTTGAGGGAGCAGCCAGGAGGGCTATTGCCAATCAAGCCTTGAAAAAATTGCAGGATAATGTGGATAGTCTCTTAGTAATACCAAATGACAAGTTATTGCTTTTATCTGGGCCCAATACTACAGTGGAGCATGCTTTCTGGCTGGGCGATAGCGTTTTAAGAGAGGCCGTTAAGGGAATCGCCGATTTAATTTCACTCAATGGCATTATCAGTGTGAATTTAGCTGATTTGCGTAATCTTTTAGAGGATTCAGGAAAGGCTTTTTTAGGTATTGGTCAGGCCAAGGGCGAGAAAAGGGCTACCATTGCTGCTAATATGGCCTTGAATTCACCGCTTTTAGATTTTGCCCTCCATGAAGCCCAGGGCATTTTATTAAATATTGCCGGTGGCGATGATTTATCGTTAGCTGAAGTGAACACTGCCGCTAGCTTTATCAAACAGCAGGCGCCTTCAACCGCTAAGATTATTTTTGGAGTTTCTGACGATCCGTCATTACCTAAAGGAGAGATTAAAATTACAGTCATCGCTAGTGCTGGCAAGTAAGCCGTATTAAGTTGTTCTTAATTGTCTGTTTTTTTAATAATTTAACATCTTAACAATTTTGGTCGGAGGTTGTTAGTATGTTAGCTTGTTAAAATTTTTTTGTTTTATGGAGCCTAAATTTAAAGAAATACAGAAACGTGATGGTCGAGTCGTACCTTTTAATGTAGAAAAAATCGCGCGGGCTATTTTTAAAACCACAGAGGCTGTGGGTGAACCGAATTTTGACTTAGCCAAGCAGCTCTCGGAAAAGGTGGTGGAGGTAATGAATGATAAGCTACCAGCCGATTCTATCCCCAAAGTGGAGCAAATCCAGGATATTGTGGAACAGGTTTTAGTGGAAGAGGGGCATGCCAAGGTGGCCAAGAATTATATCTTATACCGCCAGAAACGTTCCGAGATCCGTCAGCAAAAACAGCAAACCTTGCAGAAAGAAGACATTGATGAAGTTGATAAGCGTTTTGATTTGAACGCCTTAAGGGTGCTTTGTTCAAGGTATTTACGGAAGGATGATCAGGGTAATGTCATTGAGTCGCCCAAGGAATTGTTTGAGAGAGTGGCTGTTCACACCACCTTGCCTTCTTTATTTTTTGATGAAGACGTTTATCAACCGCGCTCTGAAGTCCGCCAGCCAGTGGAAGAGTTGGATTTCAAAAATTACGAAGGCAAGCTGAAGATTGGGCGATTTGTTTTGAACCAATTCCATTTTGAGGGCTTAAAATTAGTTTTTAGCCGGTTTAACAAGGAAGGAAGGGTAGCAGTTACACTTTCAGCGCTGTTGAAAATGTTGGAACAATCCCAGTTTAATAAATATGAAGCCGAGGTAGAGCGCTATTTCTATTTAATGGCCAATCGTAAGTTTTTCCCCAATACCCCAGCCTTGGCTAATTTTGGCAGCTACTTGGGTATGGGATCCGCCTGTTTCGCTTTGGGGATGGAAGACTCAATTGAAAGTATTATGGACGCCTTATCTAGAGCCGCTATTATTTTTAAATCAGGCGGTGGCGTTGGCTATAACTTTTCTAAATTGAGGCCAGCCGCTGACTTTATTAAGACAACCGGAGGTCTTTCTTCAGGTCCGATTAGCTTTATGTCGTTGTTTGACAAAATGTCTGATGTGATTAAGCAAGGTGGTATCAGGCGGGGAGCTTCCATGGGTATTTTAAACATTAGCCATCCTGATATTGAAGACTTTATTACCGCTAAAAGAGGCAACCAAGCCTTGCGAAATTTCAACATTTCAGTTTTAATCAAGCCTGACTTTTGGCAACACTTTAACAAGAAGGAGCCTTATCCTTTGGTAAACCCTAAAAATGGAGTAGTGGTTAAGCATGCTGACCCGCAAAATTTATTTAATTTAATTGTTTATCAAGCTTGGGAGTCAGCAGAGCCCGGAGTCTTGTTTGAAGACGCCATTAATAAGTACAATCCGTTCTTGGAGCAGTTGGGCCCCATTCAGTGCACTAACCCCTGCGGGGAGCTACCGCTTTACCCCAGTGAAAGCTGTAACCTAGGCTCTATTAACGTTTGGGCGTTTTGTAAGGCCAGTCCTACCAATGGCCGTAAAAAAGCCGTAGATTTTGATTGGGACGGTCTTCGTGAAACCATTATTTCAGCAGTTCAGTTTTTGGATAATATCATTGATATCAACAAATATCCTTTGCCGGACATTGAAGAAGTTACTTTAAAAACCAGAAAAATCGGCTTGGGTGTGATGGGTTTGGGTGATTTGCTGTTTGAGCTGGAAATTCCGTATAACTCCCAAGAAGGTTTAGATTTTATGGAGCAGTTAATGGAGTTCATTAATTATTATTCTAAGTTAGCATCAATTGAATTAGCCAAGCAGAGGGGCAAGTTTCCCTATTATATGAAAAGTTTTTATTCTGACGGCAAGTTGCCTTTAGCTGGGCCTGAAGACAAATCAAAATGCCACTTAGATTGGGATGGGCTAAGGGAGCAAATTAAGCAATATGGCTTACGCCATTCGCAAACTACCACCAATGCCCCAACGGGCAGCATTAGTATGATTGCTGGGTGCTCATCTGGTATTGAGCCAGTGTTTAGCTTGGTTTTTGAGAAAGAGGTAGCCATCGGCAGCTTCTATTATGTGGACCCAGTTTTTGAAAAGGGTATGGAAAGAGAAGGGCTGTTTGACGACGCCTTGATTAAAGAAGTTTCTGACAACGGCGGCGGCATAAAGAATCTTTCTTATATACCCCAACGCCTTAAGCAAATCTTTGCCACTTCTATGGATATGGATGCTCGTGACCATATCAAGGCTTTAGCTTCTTTGCAAAAATGGACGGATTCTTCTATCTCCAAGACCATTAATTTCCCCAGTAATGCCACTGTGGAGGATATGAAAAATGCTTATTTATTTGGCTATCAGATGGGCTGTAAGGGAGTAACAGTTTTCCGTGACAAATCTATCAAGGGAGTCTTAAATACTGAAATCAAAAAAGATAAGGCCAAAAAACCAAAAGATGGCGAAGTGGAGATGATTTCTCTGAAAGACGATAAGGCGCAGGGTCCTGGTATTTACTTAGAACCCGGCTTAACCGCTGGAGCCATGGGCTTTGGCGATACTCATCAGCATGACCAGTGCCCCAAGTGCAAGGTT
>JAQTPV010000018.1 GCA_028712605.1 Minisyncoccota bacterium
CACGTCATGAATATTACTGACGTTGGACATTTAACATCTGATGCTGATACTGGCGAGGACAAATTAGAAAAAGGAGCCGCCCAAGAACATAAAACTGTTTGGGAGGTGGCTGAATTTTATACCAAAAACTTTAAAGAGGATTTAGCCAAATTAAATATTGAGGAACCCGATGTTTGGCTAAAGGCCACAGACACCATCCCCGAGCAAATTGCCTTAATTAAAGAATTAGAAAAAAAGGGGTTTACTTACACTATTGCTGATGGCGTTTATTTTGACACTTCCAAGCTTAAAAAATATGGCCAGCTCTGGGGCACCAATAAAATGGATATTAAGGCTGGAGCCAGGGTGGAAATGGTGGAAGGTAAAAAACACCCCACTGACTTTGCTTTATGGAAGCTCTCTCCTAATCCGCCAGCTGGCGGGCAAAAGAGGCAAATGGAGTGGGAGGCGCCTTGGGGCATTGGGTTTCCGGGCTGGCACACCGAGTGCGTCGTAATGAGTATTAAAGAATTAGGCCTTCCTTTTGATATCCACTGCGGCGGCATTGACCATATTCAAATCCACCACACCAATGAAATTGCTCAAGCTGAAGCCGCTTATGACAAAAACTTAGCTAACTATTGGCTGCATGGTGAGTTTTTAAATTTAAAAGACGCGAAAATGTCCAAGTCCAGCGGCGAAATTATTACCTTAGCCACAGTGATGGAAAAAGGCTTTAACCCCCTATCCTATCGTTACTTATGCCTAACCGCTCACTACAGAGCCAAGCTGACTTTTTCCTGGGAAAGCCTTAAGGCTGCTCAAAACGCCTTAGAAAAATTACAGCAAAAAACTGAAGAAATGAAAAGTAGGGGTAAGGAAAAAATCAATGAAAAATATCAAGAAGGATTTTTGAAGTTTATTGATGACGATTTAAATATTCCCAATGCCTTAGCCTTAACTTGGAAAATGTTGGATGATAACAAGCTTTCCGATGCTGAAAAGTATTTTTTATTTTTGGAATTTGACAAAATCTTTGGTTTGGGGTTAGATAAAGTTAGTAAAGAGGCTGTGCCAGCTGAAATACTAAAATTAGCCCAAGAAAGAGAAAAATACAGAAAATCCAAAGATTGGGCTAAATCCGACGAAATCAGAAAAAAGATAGAAAATAAAGGCTGGCAGATAGAAGATACTCCCAACGGTCCCATAATTAGAAGATAAAATTGAACCTTTTTAAAAATGTTCCCCAACGAAGCTACGAAAGAGGGTGATAACGTGGCCAAACGAACATACTTCATTGTAATGAGAGAAGACGAGTCCTTTGAATATTGCTACATTAAAAAAGAGGTAGCGGAAAATGAAAAAAGAGCATTAACGCTTTTTGCCAAAAATTTTTTGGAACTCACCGGGGAAGGGCTCTCTCGCTTTCTAAAAGATAACGAAAAGGAAAAAATGGCCCATGCTATATTCTATAGCGCCAAAAATGTCCAAATGATAAATCGGATCAAGGCGATAGTAGCGAAAAAAGAGGCTGCATCACCAAAATATTTGGAGAAATATCATAAACTTCCAGAAGAAAGGCCACTGGCAAAACAACCTTCATTGTTTACATAGGTGGAGAATAAAGCGGCTTTGTAGACATGGTCGTTATAGACATGACTCTGCAAGCCGTTTTAAAATTGCTCAAAAATAAAATGCGCTCTAGTTTTATCAATATTTTTGATAATAACCAAAACGCATCATTGGTCGCTATGCCTATTAAATCCAGCCAGCTCAGACTGAGTCCCCCAAATAATCCAAAGGGGGTTAAACCGAGCTCTTCCATTCCTGTTTAATACAACAGGAAAATTATCTCCTGTCAGGGAGATTTCTGTGAAAAGACCATTTTTATCCACCTCAACCCCAACCAAGTGGAACTTTCGTATGACTTCTTTTAAGAGAGCCTCTATTTCAACAACCTCGCCTGAAAGTGGAAATAATATCTTGACTCCTACTTTCCCATTCCCATTATAGTCCACACATTTGATGAGAGCCTCAAGCATCACAGCCCCGCTTATAAGACGCAGTGTTAAAGTTTTATATTTTCTCTTATTCGCGTTATCTCTCTGATTCAAAAGAAAGCTTAATCTCTTTGGCCCTATCTCTTGCAACCCACGGAGGCCAGGTTTTGTATAAAGAGCTTCAACTATCGCAGCATCTAAAGCGTCACTCGCATGGATAATGGCGGCCATGTCATTTTTGGCAAAAATCTTTGCCACCTTAAATCACCTCCAGAATAAAAAATTGCATAGTACTTTTAGTGCTGATTATTCTCATATTTCCATAACGAAAAATAAAGTCAAGTTAAGGGAGGATGTTAATCCCCCCTTTTTATACCTTACATATCCCTCATCCCTTTTTCTCCCCTAAGCCAATAAGCTGGCGGCTTAGAAATAATAATTCCATATTCCACCAACATTTTCGCCTCATCGGAACAACCAAGAAACATCGTAATAGACCGCCTGATATTCTTCATTTCCAAAAGAGTCTCTCTAAAGTCTAAAAGCTTCTGGAGTGAACCATTGGAAGAATAAAAATCAAAATCACCCCCCATTTCCTCCAAAATCTGCCTCAAAGGTAAAGCCTGCGCTTTTAACCTTCTTAAATTGGCTGAACACCCGTTTAAAAACAAGCTTCTACCTTTTCTATTTGCCATAAAAACCTCCCCGCCCGGATGATTTTATTTAAAAAATTGCTATTTTGAACCGTTGTTATTCTCCCACGGTCAAGGAGTAAAGGCAAGAAAGTTATTAACAGGTATTACCCAGAAGCCCAGGGTCAAACTTGTAAAAAACTTCCCTGAGATTATAATGAAGCAAAGCTTAAGGCTGAAATTATGGTTGACAACAACACCAACAAACTGCCACCCCAAGATATTGAAGCCGAAAAATCACTTTTGGGGTGCTTAATGATTGACCCAGACTCCATCAACAAGGTGGTAGATTTTTTGCAAATTAGGGATTTTTATAAAATCAGCCATCAAAAGATTTTCAGGGCCATGGTAGAACTTTTTGAGAAACGAGAGCCCATTGATATTTTAAATGTTTCTACCAGAGTCAAGTCTCATAATGATTTTGAGGAAATTGGCGGCGCTACTTATTTGTCCCAACTGGTTAATTCTGTACCTACGGCCACCCATATAATTTCCTACGCTAAAGTTGTCCAGCAAAAAAGAATTTTAAGAGATTTGATTGCTGCGGGCCAAGATATTGAATCATTAGCCTATCAAGAGTCAGAAGATGTTGATTTCTTAGTTGACCAAGCAGAAAAAAAGATTTTTAGCATCGCTCAAAAATCATTGACCCAAGTATTTACCCCTATTGGTGAAACCTTAGAGGAAACCTGGCAAAGGATTGATGAGCTCTCCAAGCTGAAAGGCGCCTTGAGGGGTACACCCACTGGGTTTGCAGCTTTGGATAATTTATTAGCTGGCCTGCAGAAGTCTGATTTAATTATTTTGGCTGCTCGGCCATCAATGGGGAAAAGCAGCCTTGCTATTGACATAGCTCGTAATGTGGCTTGCAATTATAAAATTCCGGTAGGGATTTTTAGTTTAGAAATGTCTAAAGATCAGATTGTGGACCGCTTAATTTCCGCTCAGGCTAATATTGACTTATGGCGTTTAAGGACTGGCCGATTATCCGACCAAGGACAAGATAATGATTTTGAGAGAATCCAGCAAGCGATGGCTGTTTTAGCCGAAGCACCCATTTATATTGACGACATAGCCTCAAGCAATGTTTTGCAAATGCGGGCCATGGCCAGAAGGTTGGCTGCTGACCAGGGCTTAGGGCTCTTAATTATTGATTATTTACAGCTAATGGAAGCTCGTACTCAAACCCCCAATCTTGTCCAGCAAGTATCTGAAAACTCCAAAGCCCTTAAGTCTTTAGCCAAAGAGTTAAATATCCCAGTTTTAGTCTTATCCCAACTTTCTCGCGCTGTGGAACAACGTATTCCTCAAATCCCCCGCTTAGCCGACCTTCGCGATTCAGGATCAATCGAGCAAGATGCAGATGTGGTAATATTTATTTACCGAGAAGACCGCTACAAACAAAACAGTGAACGCCAAGGTATTGCTGACATCATCGTGGCTAAGCATAGAAATGGCCCTGTGGGCAAGGTAGAATTATTTTTTGATGAGTCCAGAGCCAGCTTTCGCAATATGGCCAAGGGCTACACCGATAGTTATTAACTATGTATTCCCCTGCCGTTGAAAAACTAATTAAACTATTTTCTAAGTTGCCTACTATCGGCCCTAAGACTGCGGCTCGTTTTGTTTTTTACCTTATTGATGCTCCCAAAACCGAAGCCATCCAGCTTATAGAAGCCGTCGCTGAATTAAAAAATAAAACCAAAACCTGCCAAACCTGTCAAAGGGCCTTTGAGCCAACCAGCGAAACAGAAAAAAATTGCCTAATCTGTTCTAACCAAAAACGCCGTAACAGTCAAATTTGCGTGGTTGAAAAAGAAGTAGATTTAGAAACTATTGAAAAGACCAAAAACTTTCAAGGTACTTATTTTATCTTGGGCTCTAATATCTCACCCCTTAAAGAAGATGAAAAAGATTTACAAAATAAAATTAAAATTCTCTTGGAGAGAGTGAAAACTGAAAGCATTAAAGAAATTATCTTAGCCCTTAATCCAACAAGCGAGGGCCAGCACACTTCATTCTGGCTAAAGAGGAGATTGTCACCATTAGATATAAAAATTACCCAGTTGGGAGTCGGTTTGCCGCTGGGCGCTGAACTGGAGTATGCCGACCCCGAAACCATCGTTTCTGCCCTAGAAGGCAGAAAATAGCACCTTTGAGAAGGGGGGGGGGAGAAGTGTGAAAAAAACAAAAGGAATGGCCAGAATTATCGTTATGGCAGCGATATACCTAGCGATCTATATTATCTCAGACAAAATATTGATAATGGAGGCTAAGTTTAAATCGTTAGCCCTAAGAACAAAACTACTAATCACCTTAATAATGATAGTAATTATTACAATCATTATTTTGGTGGTTATTGAAATCTTATATTAAGGAGAGTGGGAGAAATGGAAAAAGTGCAAAAGTGGGGCTGGTTGTTTATATCTTCCAGTTTACTATTATCGTTGCTTCTTGTGATTTTCGGCATTTATTGCTTAAAGAGTAAGGTGACTCTAGAAATATGCTCGCCGCAATGGGCGGCCTTAATACTTGTGGCAATCTGTAGCATACCCATAGCAAGTTTTTTCTTCCTTAGGGCTGGGCTGGATAAGCTAGGCTGCCTGGAGCAGTGGAAAATGATAATCTTAAAAGTCTTGAGAAAAACGCCAACATGTCGGCATGGCTAAAACAACCATCCACCCCAAAACAAAACAGATTAGGAAATCTCCTAATCTGTCTGTTTATTTATTCCAAGTAAAATTATAAATCAATTTTAGTAACCTCCACCTCCGTAAATGACTGACGATGGCCTTTCTTCACCCTGGAACGTTTTTTGGCTTTGTATTTAAAGATAATAACCTTGTCACCCTTGCCCTCGCGAAGCACTTTGGCTGTCACTTTAGCGCCCCCTACTTTCGGCGTGCCAATCTCCAGTTTATTCTGCTTTTCTGCCAACAAAACATTATCAAAAACAACTTCTTTTTGTCCTTCTTTGACTTCCAGCTTTTCCACCTTTAATTTTTTGCCCGGTTCAACCACGTATTGCTTGCCACCGGTTTTAATTACCGCGAATGCCATACTTTGTAGAGGAATTTCGGCAAATAATTCAGCTAGTTTGAATTATTTTATTATACCGAAGCCCCTTTTAATTATTAGATTAATGCTTTATAGTCTACTGTTTTTTCGCAATTAGTCAACACTGGGCTTGTCAATCTGCAAAGGCTCAATCTGCCTTTCTCCTTCAGTAATCTTAACCACATCTTTGTCTATTAAGCTTAACTCTTTATAGGCCGTGTTATAAAAATTACACACCGTGGTTAAATGATTGCCCAATTTTTTCATGTGCTCATCAAATTTAACTAAATGCAGGCCCAGTCTTTCCACGTTCTTTCTAACCTCCACCCACGATTTTTCAATTTGAAAAGCCTTCAAGCCCTCTAAAATCGTCTGCAACATAGCATAAAAGGAATTGGGCGAAACAATGCTAACCTTTTTTTCGGCTGCATATTCCACCAAGTCTCTCGTATTTACCTTAATAGCCCCAATCTCATTAATCATTAAATCGTAATAAATGCCTTCAGCCGGTATGAACATCAAAGCAAAGTTAAAGGTGCCTTCTTGCGGCCTAATGTATTTAGCCGTTTCGTCAATCCTATTCTTGAGGTCTTGCTTGAAGGTTTTTTCCAATTGTTCCCTCTTAGCTTGTTCTTTTTCGGTAACGATTCGGTTGTAATTTTCTAAAGAGAATTTGGAGTCAACGGGTAAGATTTTATCACCAATAAAAATCGCAAAATCAACTTTTTCGCCATTTTTAAATTCAAATTGCTTTGTGTACTGCTTGGGAGTGAAAGCTCTTTCTAATAGAAGCTCTAAATTATACTCGCCCAAACTGCCTCTTTGCTTAGGGTTTTTCAAAATATTTTCTAAAGACTGCAGCTGTTCGGCAAACCCAATCACTTGCTTATTGGTTTCATCAAGCCTAGTTAAGCGTTCGGTAACGTCCTGAATAATCTGCCGGCTTTCTTTTAATTGTTTTTCGGTATAGTCACGACCCTCTTTGAGCTGCCTTTCCAGGGATTCTATATTTTTTTCTCTAGACTCTTTGATCTCTCCTCTGATGGCCTCCAAATCTTGCTTAATCAAATTCAAAGCCGAAAAATCCTCTCCTCCCCTTTCTTCTTTTGCTTTCTGGCTTTCTTTTCTGATGTACCACACAGAGGAAATCACGGCGCCAGCCGCCACCGCCACCACTATTAAAATAAAAACAAAATCACTCATAAAGTTAAAGCCAAATGAGGCCAATTGTGATTTTATATTATCATCAATGAAACTTGATTGCAACCAGCGATGATTGTGATAAAATTAAATATCCCGAGAGGTTGGTCGCCACGAATAGTCGAGCCAGCAGTAATCATTGGCGAGAAGCCAGTTAAACCTGTGGCCGAGCTGTTCAAGCATTACCGGACAACCTCCATGGCACTTAGCATCCTTCTTAAGCTTCTTTGTCTTGTTGAAAGTTATGACACTTACTCAAGGGGCATAGGTTAACCAAAAAGGATTCTGCTCGCCACGGGGCCAATTTTCTTGCTTTCAGGCAGGAGAGGACGACTCTTTAAGGCCCAACTAGTCCTTGGGTCGGCTTAACCCCACCGAGGAACGGGCCTCTGTAAAAACCTAGGGAAAGCGAGAGCCGGCTAAGTTTAAAAGTAAGCAAAACACGGGTTTGACTAGAAACCCGTGTTTTTGTAAATTGAAACTACCTTACTTAACTTCAAACGGCATTACAATAGCTAAAATATCATCCACATATATCTTTTGCTCGTATTTACCAGCTGACAGCATAATCCCCTCACAACCCATAGTGTTGCCCCCCGGTAATTTTTGAGGAAAAGCACTCTTAGGCCTGACGAATTCTTTGTTCGCTGTATCATAAGTGGCCACGCTTAAAGCTCCTGCTGGAATATCTTTCTTGATATCCAACGAAGTGCAAAACTGATCGGTTTGTTCAAAAACCTTAGTTTTAACAACTTTGGCAGGATTAAACTGCTCGCCTCCAGGTATTCTGCCTAAAAAAGCTTTAGTAAAATATTCATCAAATTTCACTTGATCGGGCTGTTCAGACAATTCCTCTGCTAGCTCCACTGCCGCTCGCCCTTCAGAAGATGGATTGTTGTTGCTTATATTTTGATTGGGAACATTACCCTTTTGATTGGTTAAAAGCAAACATAATAACCCCCCTACCGCTACCACAAGTAAAACTATAATCACCACTAAAATTTTATTGTTCATAAGATATTTAATTATTAGTCGGCTGAAGCAATGGGCTGCTATCCTCGGTTGGCTGCAAGTTGCGGTCTAAATTATTAGCTAAATTTCTTAGCAAACCAAACAAGGCATTAAGCCTCAATGAACTCTTAAAATCACTCCAGTCTTTTTCTGCCATCATTCTATCTCCCGAATCAACTAAGGCCTCAATTTTTTGCCCAACCTCAATGGCCTCCCGAGAACCTATGGTTAACGCCGTCAAATCCCCGGGAATCATAAAAGAATTCAGTGCTACTTCAAGAACCGCCGCTGTACCACGAACAGTAGCTAATTGCCCATTGGCCCTACTTAATTGGTTTTCCACTTGCGCCTTATCTGCCTGGCAAGTTGTTTGAGCCACCTGGCACACTGTTTCTTTTTGGACAGCCTGACCAACCTGCCAATAAAAATAGCTGGCCACTACTATCGCTAAAACAGCGATTATAGTAATAATGATTAAATATATTTTCATTTATTAAAGATAAAATAATTTTTTCGACTTTTATTTATTATAACTCATTTTATTAAAAAAGTTGTCAACAAAAAACTCCTCCAAAAAGAGGGTTTTTTGCTTTCAGAACAAACGAATAAAGGCTATTGGGGTAAGCCTACTCCGCTTGGCCTTATTTGAATTGACTGAGCAGTAATACTGCCGTCTTGATTGGCTGCTCCATTCGCCACTATACTCTCCCCTATCGTTAAGGCGTCAACGGTTCCGGTTGAAAATTGCATAATCGGGGTGGAAGTAGAAAAGAAAACTATTTTAGACCCGCCATCACTCAACTTAATAGTTATACTTTTATCGTCCTTGGAGATAATTTCACCGGTTGCCCCACCTTGACCAGCCCTTCTTGTCCCTCCTCCTTGCTGGGCCAACTGTTGCCTTTGATCCGGAGTTAGATTACGAAAGTTAGCAAAATTGCCTCCGGTAAATTGCTGGCTTCTGCCGTATTGCATTCCTCCGTAAAAAGCCCCTCCTCCAGCCACAATGGCGGTTAATAAAATCGCGACAATAATTTTACTCATGTTTATATTATTCGTAACGTAAAGCCTCTATGGGATTGAGCTTGGCCGCCCGACGAGCCGGATAAAAGCCAAAAATAATCCCAATAGCGGCTGATACGCCGAATGCTAATAATATTGATAGTAAAGAAACTTTCGTAGCAATATTGCCAAACCGAGCAACAGCAAGAGCCGAAAGCCATCCTAATAAAATCCCCACAAAACCGCCCAAAAAGGTAAGCGCTACTGACTCTGCTAAAAACTGCAGGCTGATATCTTTTTTTCTAGCTCCAATAGCCTTCCTTAACCCAATTTCTCTAGTTCTTTCCGTGACGGTAGTAAGCATCATATTCATAATGCCAATACCTCCCACAATCAGCGAGATGCCGGCTATTGAAGCCAGTAGAATGGTCATGGTGTTGGTGACGGTAGAGGCAGTTTGTACAATATCCTGCTGATTCATAACCTGAAAATCGGCCAGTTGGGGATTGGCTATGTTATGCCTTTGTAAAAGCAAGCTCGTGATTTCCTCCTGAACAGCCGTCATTTCGTTAGGGTTAGCCGCCTCAACACTGATGGTCGTTACATAAGTATCTCCTGCCAGAAACCGCTGTGCTGTAGAAAGAGGCACAAAAATCATATCATCTTGGCTGCCAAAGCCCGTACCGCCCTTTGATTTCGTCACTCCAATCACTTTAAAATCCACCTTATTGATACGAATTATTTGGCCTATAGGATCTGCTCCTTCTCCGAAAAGATCATCCCGAGTAGTGGGGCCAAGTACTGCCACTTTTGACAAGCTCCGCACATTTTGGTCAGAGATAAACGAGCCGGAATCAATTTGGACGTTGCGCACTTGAGGATATACCGCTACCGTACCAATCACTTGCGTATTAGTATTTTTACCTTTAGCGGTTACTTGGTATCTCCTTGATATCTCTGGGGCCACAGCCTTAGCGAGCGTAATTTCTTTCTGGATAGCGTCAGCATCGGCTTGGGTAAGCGTCTGGGCTGAACCGCGCCCGGCGCTCACTTGAGAACCGGCTCCTCGTTGAAAACCTGGTGTTACCAGTACCAAGTTTGAGCCAATTGATTGAATGCTGGACTCAATTGAACCTTGAGCGCCTTGGCCGATGGAAATCATCGCAATCACCGAGCCAATACCGATAACAATACCAAGAACAGTAAGCCCTGATCTTACTTTGTTAACGGTTATAGCTGAAAAAGTTTCTTGGAATATATCATTGATGCTCATAATTGGTTGGGGTTAGCGATACGACGTTTAATATTTTTTTCGTCCTCTGTAATCTCGCCGTCCCGAATATGGATAATGCGATTAGCGTGTTCTGCAACATAGCGTTCATGAGTGATGAGAATAACTGTGCGACCATGTTCGCTATTCAACCGTTGAAAAGTGTCTAACACAATCTCACCGGTTTTAGTATCAAGGTTACCAGTTGGCTCATCGGCTAAAATTATTGCCGGATCATTCACTAAAGCCCGGGCAATAGCCACTCTCTGCATTTGTCCGCCCGAAAGCTGGTTAGAAAGATGATTCCAGCGATCTTCTGATAGGCCTGACGCCACAAGCGCCTGCTTGGCTTTCTCCTCTCGTTCAAAATGAGGCACATTATCATACATCAAAGGAAGCGCCACATTGCGAAGCACGGTTGCCCTGGGCAAAAGGTTATATGATTGAAAAACAAAGCCGATTTTATCTCTTCTCACGTCTGCTAGCTCATCATCAGATAATCTGGAAACATCCTGCTTGTCAAGAAAATAAGTACCGCTAGTTGGCGTGTCTAAAGCTCCCAAGATATGCATCAAGGTAGACTTACCAGAACCCGAAGGTCCCATAATAGCAATAAACTCGCCTTCTTTAATCTTGAAAGAAATCCCCTTAAGCGCGATCGTTTCCATACCGCTCCTTTGATAGACCTTTGTAATATTTTGACATTCTATCATAATGCTAAAAACTTTGGCGGATGAGCTAGCGACCGAACCCTCCTCCACCAAGCCCTTGAATGCCCAAACCGCTATTTTGTTGAGATTGACTCTGCGAGGTGGCAGCAGTAATCGTTTGGGTTATAACCTGGTCTCCCTCTTTCAGCCCGCTGACAATTTCAGTCAACGAATCATTAAACGACCCGACGGTAACAGATTGCTGTTTAGGAGTCTTTTGAGAGATAACACCTGTGGTGTTCGCCCCACTTTGGTTAGAAGGAACCGCTTCATCAAGCATTTCCACATAGCTTCTGTCACCAGATGTTTTAACGGCTGAATTTGGCACAAGTAAAACATCAGACTTAGCATCAGTAATAATTGAAGCAGAAACGCTCATCCCGGGCTTAACCCTGTCATCTTGCGTGTCAAAAACAATCTTAACAGTATAGGTGACCACGCCTTGCGATACTGTCCCAAGAGAATCAATTTCTGCCACTTCTCCTGTAATACTCAAACCATCTACCGCGTCAAAGGTGAGCGTGGCCTTTTGACCTTTTTTAACCTTGGCGATATCAACCTCGTTCAAAGAGATTTCAGCAATCTTTTGTTGAGTAGCAAGGGTTACAAGCGATGTACCTGATGATGCCGTATCGCCCTTTTTAGCGCTCACCTTAACGATTACTCCGCCGAAAGGAGCACGAATATAGCAGTCAGCTAAAGCCTCTTGTGCTGTAAGAAGTGCATCTTCTTTCTGCTGAATAGTAATCTTTTTGGCCCGGATGCTAAGATCGTCTGCGCCTGCTTTTGTTTTAGCCAGCGACAAAGTCTTTTCTTGGATAGAGCGTTCAGCGTCTGTAATCGCTACCTTAGAGTCTTCAATAGATTTTTGAGCAGAAAGAAGACTCGAAAAATTACTATTAGTTGTGCCTGTATAAGCATTAAGGCTTGAAAGATGGGTATTGGAGAGCGAGTTTGGCTTTAAATTCCGCTCCGTGAGCTTGTCTTGGTAGAACTGAATTAGATCATTCGCGCTTTTCACCGCTTCGGCTATCTTTTTAGCAGTTTCATAGGATTCATTGATAAGATCCTCTATGGTGCTGGTTGAAGAAAACCTACTGGCTGATTTGTAATCATTAAAATTTTTATCGTAGGCCGTGCGAGCCTTTTGGTAATTATCGTAGGCTATATTGCCGTATTGTAAGGCCTTAGTGTCAAAAGCTTTAACATTATCTACATAATAATCCATATTGGCTTGGCTCTTATTGAAAGCGTTACCGAATAATATATCACTCAACCCCGCCATCACAGTTGGAAGGTCTAGAAATGCATTAGAAACCGTATTAAAACCATCCTCGTATGCCTTTTGCAGATTGTCATCCGCTTTCTGCCTTGTCTCCCCGGCTTGAGTCAAAGCATTTTCCGCTTGGAATAAAGTGAGCTCGTCCACGGGCTCAAGTAAATTGTCTAATTCCAGTTTGGCAGTTTCCAGATTAGTTTCAGCATCTCTCAAGGCCCGTGCTGCATCTTGAGTATCTATTTGAGCCAAGAGCGTTCCTGCTGTAACCTCTTGTCCTAAGGTGGCGTAAACAGCCACTATCTGCCCACTGACTTGCGGCTTTATGTCTACCTGATTTAAAGCAGAAATCTGACCGCTACCTGAAACAGAAGTTATCAATGTTCCCTTTTCAACTGCCGCTAAAGCATATCGTGTTTGAGCGGTATTGCCCCTCAAGGCGCTGATACCAAAATAACCTGCCACAACCAGCAAAATAGCTATGATAACAGAAGTTGTTTTCCTTTTCTTAACAAATTTCAAAATGTTTTTTGGGATATTTTTTAGCATATTGATTTTATAAATTAATGCTGCCTGGGAGGCAAGATATCTAAGCGGGTAGCGCCCGGCGAAGACGGCGGAGGAGGCATCACCCTAATCAACTTAGCTGCTATTTGCCCATTTTGATTTGGCTCGCCAATGGCTACGATATAATCGTCAACCCTCAAATCAGAAAACTTAATATTGTCTTTAAGACTCTTAATGATAGTATCCTTATCAACTAACACAACGTTTTCTACGTCATCCTTCCCTTTGATAATAAATTGTGTGGAGCTTACGCTATCAATTTTGATAATCTGTCCGAAGATACCGCCTGCATCAATAAAATCTCTATCGTCAGCGCCTCCCAAAAAACCTCCTCTGGGTCCGCCAAAATTACGATGGTAATTATCGCTCCACCGGCAAGAAAAATCCGCCTTTCTAACCCCCACAAACATCCCAATTTTAAACACAAGTAGAATAATTAAGAAGGCCGCGATACTAAAAATAGCCCATTTGAAGACCTTCGCTTGCAAAAAACTATTGATATCCATAAATTTAGGTGTTAATTAGTTTGTTAATTTGACTGAAGCGAAAATAGACTTTATGTCTCGCGTCAAAAATCTTAAAATCCCAAAAAATACCAATGTCGCGGCCGAGAGCATTATTAAACTCATAACCGGAAGCGTTTCTAACAAGGATAAGGCAAAACTCTGCCAGTAAGCAGTTACTACCTCAAAATCAGAAAATAATAACGAAAAAAACTGCCAGAATCCCGACTCCGCAAATCCGGCCTGCGCCATTTTGAAAACAGGAATAATAGCACCCGCCGAAGCAATAAGCCCAAAGGAAAATATTATTATTCTACGCCGCAATCTCCTATATCGTTTTTCCTGTTGAATACGGCTCATTATCTTGCCAAAAAGGCCCTCCGGGATTTTAGGGGGTTCAACAGAACTAAATAATTTTTCATAGACCTTCAGCATATTTTGACCCTATTTTAGTATAATACGAATGAGGGATGCATTTTGGTGCATCCCTCCCCCGCTATCAACCTCTTTCATATATATTAAAAACTGCCTTTCAGCATTCCATGAAAACGCATTCCCTTACCCACTCCCTTGTTAGAAGACTGCTGTTCCATAAACTGCAGACGCTTGTCAGCTTGCGCTTGGGTGATAACACCTTTATCTACCAAAGCCTTCAAGTAAGACTTCTGCTGCTCTTCTCTTTTTTGTTTCATCCGATCCTGTAATTGCTGTTGAGTGATGCCCTTTTCCTGTGCTATTTGAGCCAGCGTTTTACCTTCCGCCCAAGCATCTTTTAGCTCACCGATACTAATACCCAAAAGATCAGCCTCATTCTGGAACATTGTCTGCTGTTTGGCAGCCATTTGATCTGGGTCCAAACTCGTGAACCCTTCAAACCAGCCATGAGCTGAAGCAGCGTTAACCCCCACAAAACCAAGTATTAAAGCCGGAAATAATGAATATAATAATATTTTTTTCTTCATATATTTCTGCAATCATTAAACGATACTGGCCAGTACCCTTAGCGACCTTTGCTTTCTATTACTTAATACGAATAAAGGATGCAACGGGTGCATCCTTTATCTAACAGCTTAATTATGTTGTCTTTTTAAGGCAGTTTCTGAAGAGTCTTTTTTAAGGCAATAACCGCCCTCCTATGTTGGCTCTTAATGGTATCAATTGACTCTCCCAGCGATTCGGCTATCTCCCTAAATGTAAAATGGTCGTTATATCTCAAAAAAAGCACTTGCCGATACTTTAATGAAAGCTGATCTATGGCCAACCTTAACAAGTTGGCTGCGTCTTCTCGTTCAAAAATTTCATCAGGCAAGGGGGCTGGATCAACTAGCCTTTCAGCTAAAATATTCTCGCCAGCCTGATTCTCAAACCTTGAAAGAGGCACGGACTTTTTCTTCCGCAAAAAATCTATGGACGCATTTTTGGCAATACTGAAAATCCAAGTTTTAAAACTTCTTTCTTTTTTAAATTTTTTCAGATTTTTCCATACCCTAACAAAGACATCTTGCGTGATGTCTTCGGCTGCTTTAGCGTCTCCAATATTTCTAAAAATAAAAGTATAAATGGGTTTAAAGTACCGCAAAACCAAAATCTCCAGCGACTTTTCGTCGCCCGCTAAATACTTGCTGACTAATTGTTCGTCGCTTAGTTCTGCCATCGTTATAGTATAGCAAATCTTCCCTAGAAATCCATGCGCCTTGTTTAGCTTATATAAAACATAACGAGCTAAAAATCAAAACGACACGGCCCTCCTTATCCCTCGGCGAGGCGATAAAAACATCGCGCAAAAAGAGTGTAAATTTTACTCCTTCCTATAAAATTATCTCTTCCGTATTTAAAACTTTTTAAAAAAAATGTAAAATAAGACCAACAATCCCCATAGAAGCTATGGGGTTATAAATATGATAAAACCAGAACAAGTCTTGCCAGGCCTTACTACCTGTAATCCTGACTGGCAGACCAAGATTAAAGAAATAGACCAATTAAATCTAAAAGAGATCTCGTTATTCCCTACTTGCCTACAAATTAAGGAGAGGCAAAAGCTGTTTGCTTTATTAAAACGAACCAAGCTAAAAAGCATACCTCTTG
>JAQTPV010000001.1 GCA_028712605.1 Minisyncoccota bacterium
CCAGGCCAAAAAAATACGAGTGCCAGAAAGTACTAATAACAGAGGCAAGATAACCGAACCAAACCAATCAAGATGCTTGATTGGATTCAAGGTGAGCCGGCCCGACATTCGAGCAGTTGGATCGCCCAAAGAATCAGCCATGGCTCCATGGGCCACTTCATGCAAAACAGCCGAAAAAATTAAAACCACAATCCCAGCAACAGTAAAAACATCTATAACCATTGAATTTTTGTTAAGTTTGGTTTATTATACATAATCGTTTCAATTTAGCAAACCGCATTAGCAAGCTAAATTTCTAATTTTTAATTCTTAACTTTTTATTTCTATTTAAAATTTAAATTTTGGATAGAAATTCAAGAAGAAAAATAAAATTAATTATGAAAACCTGCGCGATTTGTGGAAAAGGCTCTCTGCTCTTTGGCCACTTCAATAAATTAAGGGGTAAATATAACCCTGCCCCCAAAATAAGAAAGCAACCTAATTTGCAGTGGCTCAATGTGCCAAAAGACACCAGCAAAAAAAAATATAAGCCATTTGCTGGTGAAAGAGTAACGGCCTGCACTAAGTGCATCAAGGCCTTGTCTAAAAGCAAATAAGGTTGTCCTTATTCAATAGGACATTATGGCTTCATCTGTCCTAATGTCCTACCAACGGGGTGTAGTATAAGGGTATTATTCACCCTTGGGGTGGGTGCGACCCGGGTTCAACTCCCGGCACCCCGAACGAAACCTTCTCAAAACCAAAAACCTCCCAATTGGGAGGTTTTTGGTTTTGAGGTTGTCGGCAGGATCACTAGGCCAGTCCCTTCCCCTGCTCTCATGATAAAAATATTTAATTTTAACTAATCGGCGTTATGGTAATCAACCAACCCCTTGAAGACTTTTGGCTTATGTTTTTTCAGCCATTGGACAATCCTCCATTCAGCGCTCTCTAAAGACTTAGGCCAGTTATTTATATCCAACATAACCAAACAAACATTAGGCGGTAAGTCTGCTTCACTCTTTTGAGGGCCGGTAGCCACCTGGACCCTAATTGGTTCTAAATACTCTCCTTTGAAAGTAACCAATAAATCAACTTTTTCTTGATTATCCTCCACGCGACTACTTAAACGAACACTTTCCACACCCGGCATGCTCTTTAAGTGCTCCATAAGCCATATTTCTGCCTCAAAGCCTTTCGTCTTGCCCTTAACTTCGGTTGGAATGCTAAAATTTTCCGCGGTAGTTAAAGTCCTTTCTACCTTACCTGGCGGAATTTTACGCGCCTCTTGTGGCGGCACAACCGCCCTCCCTGGCAGAGTTTGTTCAAATCCATGCCCTGATTCTCCCATACAAATTAATAATAACTTATTTAGACTTATCGCACAACAAAATAAACGACCCACTTAAAGATATAAGTATCAATTTTAAATCTTATGGCTTTTCATAATGAGTACATTAGCCAAAACGCTAACCGAAGACAAAGCCATGGCCGAAGCGGCAATCGCTGGATTTAATAGCCAACCAGTAAAAGGGTATAAAATGCCAGCGGCAATAGGGATACCAGCTAAATTATAAAAGAAAGCCCAAAAAAGATTTTGTTTAATTTTCTTAAAACTGTAAGCGCTTAAGGCAATGGCTCGGACAACGTCCCTTAAGTCATTTTTCACCAAAATAATTTCGCCAGTTTCCATGGCGATATCAGTACCGCCTCCCAAAGCAATGCCCAAGTCAGCTTGAGCTAACATCGGAGCGTCATTAATGCCATCCCCCACAGCCGCCACTATTTTACCTTTAGTTTGCAGTTTTTTAATCTCCTCTGATTTACCCTGCGGCAAAACTTCAGCTAATACATAATCTATATTTAGTTCTCTAGCTATCGCATCAGCCACTCGCTTGTTATCTCCCGTAATTATAGCCACTTTCTTTCCTAATTTCTGCAAACTGCTTATAGCCTCTTGTGAATAATCTTTCAAAGTGTCAGCTATGGCTAAAAGTCCAGTTAACTTTTCAGCCATGGCTAAAAACACCACCGTTTTCCCCTCGTTTTCTAATTTCTCAACCTCTTGCTGATCTAATAAATCAATGCTTATTCCACGATCTTGCATCAAACTTCTGTTGCCCAACAGAATTTTTAAATTATCGTTTTGCAATTTAATGCTTCCTTCCACCCCCTGGCCCTCCAAAGCCTGAAAATTTTCAACCGATAACAATTGAGCATTATTTTCCTTAGCTTTTTTGACTATCGCTGAAGCAAGCGGATGCTCGGAATTATTTTCTAAAGAAGCGGCAATTTGCAAAACATCCTTTTCATTATTAAAAGAAGGCCCGGTCACATACAATATATCTGTTAAAACCGGCTCTCCTTTAGTTAGCGTTCCTGTTTTATCAAAAACTACGGTATTTATTTTTCTAGCAGTTTCAAGGGCCCTGGCGCTTTTAATCAAGATGCCATTTGAGGCCCCCAAGCCTGTCCCCACCATTACGGCTGTTGGTGTGGCCAATCCCAAAACACAAGGGCAAGCAATTACTAACACGGCCACAAAAGTAGTTAAAGCGAATGACAGGGGTTGACCCAAGGCTAACCAAGTGGTTAAAGATATCAGGGCGATTAGCATAACCACTGGCACAAAATAAAAAGAAACCTTATCGGCTAACAGCTGAATGGGTGCCTTAGACCCCATAGCCTCTTCCACAATCTTAATGATTTGAGCCAACATTGTAGCCTCCCCTACCTTCTCTGCTTTAAACCGGAAGGCGCCTGTTTTATTAATAGTGCCCCCAATGACCATATCCCTTATTTTCTTATGAACGGGCATTGATTCACCGGTAATCATGGCCTCGTCAACAAAAGAATTACCTTCCACGACTAAACCATCTACTGGGATTTTCTCACCGGGCCTCACTAAAACAATATCCCCCACCTGCAATTGCGTAATCGGCAACTTAAATTCCTCACCCTCCCTGATAACGGTGCATTCTTTGGGTTGAAGGCCTATCAACTTCTTAATAGCCTCACTCGTTTTCCCCCGGGCGATAGCCTCCAGATATTTACCCAAAGAAATAAACACCAAAATAATAGCTGAAGTCTCAAAATATGTTTCGGGCATTAAGTCTTGGGGGTAAAACCAATATCCAACAGCTAAGATTAAGCTATAAGCATAAGCTGCAAAAGTACCAATAAAAACTAAAGAATTCATATCGGGCCTTAGCCTCAAAAGCGCTTTAACTCCCGATGTCCAGATATAAAAAGCGGCACTAATAACCGCGGTGGCCAAGATAAAGTTAATTAGGATTTCATCGTTTAAAAGCCAGACTGGTAAATTAACGCCCAGTATTTTCATGACCATCAGCAAAAACAAAGGGACAGCAAAAAATAAAGCCGTGAAAAAACGGGCGCCTAATTTCTTGATTTCTTTCTCGGCTCTGCTGCCTTTATCCAAAGCTATGCCGTGTTGGTGCCCCGTCTCTTGTCCCCTGGCTGCTTCCTCGTTCGCTTCGTGGGCTTCATAGCCAGCTTTTTTGACTACCAATTTAATCTTTTCTAAATTAGTTTTTTCTTGGTCAAATTCTATTTTAGCCTTCTCGGAAGCAAAATTAACTTCAGCCGTCACTATCCCCTCCTCTTTCTTGAGGGCATTTTCAATATTCAAAACACAGCTGGCACAATGCATACCCGATAAATGGAGTATTATTTTTTGATTATTATTTGATTTTTCCATTATTTTATTGGCCGCCGCCACAACCACAGCCCTTACTTCCAGAAGGAACCACTAGATCAGCGCTATTGGTGTTGCTTGCAGCATTAGCAATATTGCCTCCGCTATTATTGCTGCTATTTGCGTCAACCACCTCCATTATGCCAGAAACCATGCCCATCCAGCAGCTGAATTTGTATTTACCGGCTTTTGTTGGCGCTGTAAATTCTTTAACACTCACTTGGCCGGGCGTTAAAGGGATATTGCCGGAAAATAGCCCTTGCGCAATAACTGCGTTAGTGCAACCACTGGTGCCTACGTCCTCAATCTCCCATCTCACTGGAAGGCCGGCCCTGATTTTAAAGTAATTTGGGCTGTAGCCAGAAGAGGAGGCTTTCATTTTGATGACCTGTTTCCCATCAACGATAGGTGGCAAGTCTTTCTCGTTAGTATTACCCCCTATATTACTGCCGTTATTGGAATTATTAGTCACATTGCCGCCATTATTATTTGGTCTATCAATGCTGTTGCCTGAAACGACTGCTGGAGAACTCAAGGCCAAATCGTTAAAACTTGGTAGGCCTAAAACATTCAACTGATTATTAGCGTTAAATAAAGCGAAAAATAAAACCAAGAACCCTGCCGCCTTCAAAAAGCGAGTGGCCACAGCTTGATTGCTAACTAATTTTAAGCTGGATAAGCCGATACCTAATAAAACTGGGGCTGTGCCTAAGGCGAAAGCCAACATAATTAATCCTCCCGAAAGCCAGCCGCCAGAGATCAAAGCCAAGCCTTGAGCAGTAATTGTGAAACCGCAAGGCAAAAAGAAAGTGGCCGCACCCAAAACAAACGGCATATATTTGCCCTGAAAGTTTTTTTCATCAGCCACGTAGCGCGTCAAAAACTTGGGCATGCCGATTTGAAAACGGCGTAAAGATTTAACTCCCAGCATCTGCAAGGCCAATAAAACCATTAAAACGGATACAGCTAAAATGAGTAGAGCCGAAAAACCCAAAGTTATCTGCAACTTACTGCCAATCATTCCCAAGATCGCCCCTAAAACAAAATAAGATACCAAACGGCCGATATTGAACATCAAATGCGGCTGAAACCTTTTAACGGCTGAAGACTCTTTAGCATAAACTTCAGACCATTGCTTGGCCATAGACAGCACCAACCCACCCACTAAAGCCGCACAAGTGGAAAGGCCGGCCAAAACACCAAATAAGAAAAAGGCCGGTAAAGAGGAAGCTGAATTTAATTGCACTAACGAAGAAAAGCCCGTTCTATTCAATAATAAAAACCCCAGCATAATTATGGCGGCTATCACCAAGGCCCATAAAGAGTCTCGAGCCCCCAAGCCTCCAAATTCCTTTGTCGGCTTATCAGAAAAGATATAGCCTTGCTTCTTAAAAATCTTATTCAAGTCCTCATCGCTGGGTCTCTCGCCTTCGTAATTAATTAACACCTCACCCTTGCCGTTAGACGCTTCTACTGACTTTATATTGCCCCCCTCCAGCAACGTTTTTTCTATTAACAGCTCGCAAGAAGCGCAGTGAGTGCCCTTAACGTAATAAGTGTGTTGTTTTATTTGACTCATAAATTTTGCAATGGATTATTTATTGACTATTCTGGTGACCTTTAAAATTTCCTCAATCATGGCCTGCTTTTTAGCTTCATTTTTAGAAGCCATAGCATTCTTAAAACAAGAATTCAAATGGCCCTCCATCAACATTTGATGGGCGGATTTCAAAAGGCCAATCACCGCTAAATTCTGCTGCATGATATCAATGCAGTACTGTCCCCCCTCTGTCATCTTGATAATTTTAGCTAAATGACTCTGCGCTTTCTTAAAGTTTATTAATGTTTTTTGCTTATTTTCCGTCATAGTTTTAATTTTAATGGATAATCATTATTTATCCTTTCTAACATTATCTTTTACTTCTAAAATATCGCAAGAACAATCCTGATATTCTCTGCCGCAAGCTTCGCAATATTTATCCTCGGCCTTTTGGTAACAACACTCGCAAATGCTTTTCATAAATTGTATCGGCCAGTCCCCTTACTAACCTTACTTGCAAGGCTAGCAAGGGAAACCTGACTGCCTTATTGACTAACACTTGGCTTACCTATACCTATGGTATAGGTATATTTAAATTGTAGCAAAACAAAAAAGGGCTGTCAATAGCCCCTGACTGTCCAGCAATCCATCAACCTTAAAGTTGGATTATATAAAGCCCTTTTTCCTCAATGTTTTGTTTTTGGCCGAAGTCGTTGAGGTTGAATGCCATCACATACTTAACTGTTTTCTCTAGAATGCGACCTGTATATTTCTCGGTTTCTGGGTCCCACTCCTCTAAAATTAAGGTGTCGCCTTCCTGAACATCAAAATCAGCCAATCTCAAATCAAAATTTTTCTTGCCAGTTTTCACCAGCTCAAACAATTCCGGCCAAGCTTTTTTTCTAATAGTTGCCATACCCCGTAGAGGAATTTCGGCAAAATAATTTAGTTATTTTTATAAACTATTTAACCCTGAATTCCTCTTTACTTTAATATCCTACCCCCGCTTGGATTCGCCAATTATTTTAAATAACTTGCCGAAATTCTCCTACGGGGCATAATTTAAAGATTATTCTTTGCAGCAGTCAATAGCCCTTTTAACCAAATCGCCCAGCTTGCCCAAAAATCCTTTTTTCTCTTGGTCGTGCTTATTAACTGCTTGCTCATCAATTTGTTTAATATCGTCAGCTTTAATAACCTTCAAGTTCAAACCCCAGAATAAAGAGTACAAATCATAGGCTTTTTGGAATAAATCGTAAGCCTCTTCTTTTTTGCCTTGCCCTAATGCTTTTGTGCCCACCTCCATTAAACGCATTGAAGCGGCCAACAGGTGTTTACTAATGCACCAAACTTCGCCCTCATAATCTTTAATAAGCTTTTTGAGTAATTGCTTTCTCATCTCTCGAGCCTGCTTCAGGAGTTCAAAATATTCTTCTTTATGGCCGGTTTTTTGCGCGGTGAAAAAAAAGTGCTCCTCAATGCTTACCAAGTTCATAATAGCTAAGCTTAAATCTTCGTCTGAAGATAAATCCAGCTGATTATCTTTTTTAGACTGATTAACGCGTTCTATAAATTGGTTTAAATTTTGAATAGCTTCTTTTTCCATAGAATTAGCAATATTTAGTAACTAAATAAAAAGCAAAGCTTAAGATTAATAAGGCGCCCACTGGAATAATTACTTTCTGGTATGGGAAATAAGCCTTTCCGTTGTTTTTACGTTTTAACCAACTGTGGAGCCAAAGCGATAAAGCAAAACCAATACTGCCCACCAAAATACCAATAATTAGCTTATCAGCTCCCCAAAGCCTATGTAATGGGTCGCCAATCATTTTAGTGAGATATAAGGGAATAAGGACGGACAAATAAAAAAATAAGGCGATAACCATAGTGCGTCCTTGGAATCTCCAATTCTTTTTCTCAAAAAACTGAACGGTCCAGCCAACCACGGCAATCAAAAGCCCAGCTATCCACAGGCCAGTAATAGTATCATCAATTTTTAACCACCGCGCTAACCCCAAGCCAGCACAAACAGCCACTGTGCAAACCGGACACACCGGCTGGGCTGAAACGCCAAGGGGCATTAAAAAAACCGGCCCAAACATTAAAATAATGTTTTTGATTTTCATATTCAAAGAAGTTATAATACAATAATTTAATATACCAGATTTTTTATGTTTGATAAAGGCATCATCGCCAAATTAAAACAAAAGGGATTAACCGGCCGAGGAGGAGCAGGTTTTCCAACCTGGCAAAAATGGGAAGCAGTCAAAAATATTCAAGCCGACAAACGCTACATCGTCTGCAATGCTTCAGAGGGCGAGCCTTTTATTTTAAAAGACAAGTATATCTTAGAAAATTATCCAGAGGAAGTTATCTATGGCCTCAAAATCGCTCTCAAGGCAATACCTAAATCCGAGGCTATCATTTATTTAAACGAATTTTATTATCAACAGTTTAAAAATAAACTGGAAAAATTAATCGCCGCCTCTCCCATTACTTTATTTAGCAAGCCCGGCGGCTATTTGAAGGGCGAAGAAACAACCCTGCTCAATATTATTGAAGGTGAAAAGGCTGAGCCCAGGGTGAAGCCTCCCTACCCTACCGAAAAAGGATTATGGGGTAAGCCAACCCTAATCAACAACGTAGAAACTTTTTATTGGATTAGTAAGATTGCCAAAAATGAATATCAGGGTCATAGATTCTACAGTATTGAAGGGGAGGTTAAAAACAGAGGCGTTTTTGAGTTGCCTGAAACATATACCATCAAACAAATCTTAGAACAAACGGGCAATTACCCAAATTTTTCTTTTTTTCTACAGGTTGGCGGCGGGGCCAGCGGTGCCATTATGACACCTAATGAATTAGATCAGCCGATTAAGGGGGCTGGGGCTATTTTAGTTTTTAATAAACAAAATACTGACCCCTTACAATTGATGGCTGGCTGGGCCGAATTTTTTATTCGGGAAAACTGCGACCAATGCACTCCCTGTCGTGAAGGGGTTTATCGCCTCAAAGAAGCCTTAGCCAAAGGCGAGATTAAAAAAGAGGCTATTGATGAAGTTTTGCTTGCTTTGGAAAAGACTTCTTTCTGCCCTTTAGGCAAAAGTATAAGCACGCCATTTAAAACAGCCTTGCAAAAACTCTTTTAATCTTAATCGCATGAAAAAGATAAACATAACGATTGACGGCAAAAAGATAATAGCCGACGAAGGGCAAACGATTTTAGAGGTGGCCGCAGAAAATGGCATTCAGATACCCTCTTTATGCTACCATCCCGATTTATCAGTAAAGGCTAACTGCCGAATCTGCATAGTTTCTGTAAAAGGCTTAACCTCCCCGCAAACCGCCTGTTCTACTAAGGTCCAAAAGGGCATGGAGATAACTACTGAATCGCCAGAGATTGCCAAACTAAGAAAAATCAATCTGGAGCTAATCTTTAGCCAGCATAAAGAAGAGTGCGCCGATTGTGTTTGGAATTTTAATTGCCAATTGTTAGAGCTATCTAAAAAATACAAATTGCAGATTACGCGCTTTTCTGATCGCAAAAGCGGCTTTCCAATCTACAACTTTGGCCCCGCCTTACAATTTGACTCCTCAAAATGTATTGACTGCCGCAACTGTGTAGAGGTTTGCCATAAGCAGCAAGTGGGCCATCTACAAATTGTTTCCAAAAACAACCTGCAAGAGATTATACCCAACGACAAAAATCCTTGTATTTTTTGCGGACAATGTATCATTCACTGCCCAGCTGGTGCTTTTGAGGGTGTGGGCGAGTTTGAAGAAATTGAAACCCCCTTGGCTGATAAAAACAAGGTGGTAGTTTTCCAATTCGCCCCGGCTATTAGAACTACCATCGGCGAAGAGTTTAATTTACCTCCTGGAGAAGACTTAACTGGTCAGATTGTAGCGGGCTTAAAACAATTGGGTGCTAACTATGTTTTTGATGTTTCCTGTGGCGCTGATTTTACCACTCTGGAAGAGGCCACCGAATCCTTAGAAAGAATAAGAAAAAATGAAAATTTGCCGCTGTTTTCTAGTTGCTGCCCAGCCTGGGTTAGGTTTATAGAAGTTTATTACCCTCAATTAATCCCCCACCTTACTACTGCCCGCTCACCGCATGTTATTTTAGGGAGCATTTTAAAAAGTTATTGGGCCACAAAGTATCAAATTGACCCTGTAAATTTAGTGGTTGTTTCCATAATGCCTTGCGTGGCTAAAAAATATGAGATAACGAGAGATGAACTAAGAATCCACCCTACGGAGTCAATTGCAGCCAATGCCCCGACTTTATTTGGGGAAGCGGACAGGATCCCTCCTGTTGATTATGTCCTAACCACCAGGGAGCTGGCTAAACTTTTCAAGAAACATAAAATTGATTTAACGAAAATAGACCCTACCCCAGCAGATGACCCCTTTGGTAACTATTCTGGAGCTGGCGTGATCTATGGAGCCTCGGGAGGCGTCATGGAGTCGGCCTTAAGGACAGCTTTTAGCCTCGTTTCTGGTGGCCAAAAAATACAAATAGAGTTCCAAGAGGTCCGGGGACAAAAAGGCCTGAAAACTGCTCAAGTTGACCTTAACGGCAAAAAGATCAAGGTGGCCGTGGCCAACGGCTTAGAAAATGCCGTAAAAATTATTCAGGGCTTAAATAAAGAATATAAAGATTATGCCTGCATTGAAGTTATGGCGTGTCCTGGCGGCTGCATTGGCGGCGGAGGACAGCCCTTACCAACTAACGCTTCCGTCAGAAAAGCCAGGGCTGAAGGATTATATAAAATTGATGAAAAGAAAGAACTAAAAATGGCACACGAAAATCCAGCCCTAAAAAAAGTCCACGAAGAATTTTTAACAACCGAAGAAATAAAGCAAAAAATCTGCCATACTTATTATTCAGCAAAAAATAATTAAACTATGCAAACAAAAATCATCGCTCTCAACAGATATCAAATTCTGTCTTTGGCTAAATTTGGGACGCTATTGGGTGTTGCCATTATCGCCCCACTTCTGCACCAACAGTTAATTACTGGCACAATAGTTAATGCCGTTCTATTCGCCAGCACCATATTTTTAGGCTGGCCGGCGGCGGTGACTATCGGCGTCTTACCATCATTATTCGCCTTGGCTTTTGGCACTCTGCCACAACCATTAGCTCTAATGATTCCTTTTATAGTGGCAAGCAACGCCATTTTAGTGATCTCTTTTTACTTTTTGAAAAGCAAAGGCTTCTGGTTGGCTGTCCTTGCTGCTGCCTTTCTCAAATTTCTGTTTCTCCTAGCCGCCAGTCAGTTAATTATAAAAATTGCTTTAAACGGCCCAATAGCTAAAAGCATCGCCCAAATGATGTCCCTACCACAATTAATCACCGCCTTATTGGGAGGCGTTCTGGTTTATTGTGCCTTAAGGCTATCTAAAAGACCCATTGCTTAAATATATAGCAAATAAATTCTTGGCGGCTGACTGCAGTCAGCCAGTGTTTTTATATTGCCTTACTACCTAAAAAATGCTAAATTGGAGAGTAAATATAAGGTTAAAATTCAAAATTATGCAAAAAAGATATCTCATTATAATCATCGTGCTTTTAGTAATTATCATAGGCGGAAGTATCGCTTTAAACAAAGGGGGGCAAAAACCAACCTATGACTTTATTGTCGTTAAAAAACAAAATTTGGTACAAGAGGTCAGTGTGACGGGCAAGGTAAGGCCGGCTGAAAATGTTCAGTTAACATTTGAAAAAGGCGGCAGGGTAATCCATATTTTCAAACAAATCGGCGATCCGGTCAAGATAGGAGACCCCTTAGTAGAACTAGAAAATTATGACCTCAAGGCTCAATTGGCCCAAGCCCAAGCTGCAGCTGACCTACAATCAGCCAATTTAGCTGAACTAAAAAAAGGTACTAGGATAGAAGAGTTGCAGGTCGCTCAAACTAAAGTGGATAATGCCCAGAAAAATTTAGAAACTGTAAAATTTAAGGCTCAAACCGATTTGGCTAATCTTTACGATGATGTAAAGGACACGTTAAATGAAGCCTTTATCAAAGCCGATGATGCTGTTAATAAACAAACAGCCGAGCTGTTTACTGATCCAACCACTAACAACCCAAAAATAAGATTTGCCGTTTCCAATGTCCAAATTAAAAACGATACGGAATGGCAAAGGGTGCTCGCCAGAAATACCCTACAAACCTTCCAAACCGAATTAGCCAACCTCTCCCCAACCAATTACCAGCAACTAGATGACGAATTAGTTAAAGCTGATGGATATTTAGACATTATTAAGGATTACCTCAATAAAACTAACGACTCTCTGATATTTTCTCTAGGTGTGGAGCAAACGACTCTCACAGCCTATCAGGGGTATGTCAATACCAGCCGGACTAACGTCAACACAGTAGCTGCAAGCGTCAATAGCCAAAAACAGTCAATTGCCGCCCAAAAGGCTACCAACCAACAGAACATTGATACCGCCCAAAGCACTCTGGATTCAGCCCAAAAAGAACTAATTTTAAAGCAGGCGCCGGCCACGCCAGAACAGTTATCCGCACAGGAAGCCCAGCTGCAACAAGCCCAAGCCAATGTAGAAAACATCCGGGCTCAAATAGCCAAAAGCATACTAAGGTCCCCCATCAATGGCGTGGTGGCTAAAATGGAGGCTAAACTGGGCGAAGTGGCTAATGCCCAAAGCTTAGTGGCTGAAGTTATTTCTCAAGCTAAATTTCAAGTGGAAGTTAATATACCCGAGGCTGATATCGCCAAAGTGGAAGTTAATAATCCAGCGAAAATCACCTTGGATGCCTATGGCAGTGATGTAATTTTTGAAGCGACTGTAGTCAAGATTGAACCATCGGCCACTATTGTTGAGGGAATACCAACCTATAAAACCACCCTGCAATTTAAGGATGACAGTGACAAAATAAAATCCGGCATGACTGCCAATCTGGATATATTAACAGCCAATAAGGAAAATGTTATAGCTGTGCCCTATCGAGCCGTCATTGATCAAAATGGAGAAAAGTTTGTAAAAATATTAAAGGATAAAAACGTCGTTGAAGAAAGGGCTGTTTCTATCGGCCTAAGAGGTTCTGATGGAAACATTGAAATATTAGAAGGATTGAGTGAAGGAGAAAAAGTAATAACTTTTGACAGAAGCAAATAATGGAAAATCTACTAATAGAAGTTAAAAATTTAGAAAAAACATATCTTGATGGAGAAACGCAAACCCGCGCCCTAAGCGGCGTGTCTTTTAATATCAAAGAGGGTGAATTTGTGGCTGTAATGGGACCCTCTGGATCAGGCAAGTCAACCCTTTTGCATATTTTAGGGTTTTTGGATGATTACACTAAAGGAACTTACTATTTTGACGGTAAGGATGCAAGTAAATATTCTCAACAAGAAATAGCCAGGGTTAGGAATAAAAAAATGGGATTTATATTCCAAGCGTTTAACCTGCTACCCAGAACAACGGTGCTTGAAAATGTAAAGCTCCCTCTCTTGTATTCGGGGACAAAAGAGTTTCTTTGGAATAAAACGGCCGAGGAAGCGATAGGACAGGTTGGACTTTCTCATAGGATAAACCATGAGACATCCCAGCTTTCAGGAGGAGAAAAGCAAAGGGTGGCTATCGCTCGGGCTTTAGTAAACGAACCGCCGGTTATTTTTGCTGACGAACCGACAGGGAACCTAGACTCAAAATCGGGTAGTCAAGTCATGGAAATTATAGAAAAATTAAATAATGAAGGACATACAATAATTCTCATAACCCATGAAACTTATACGGCTGAATATGCCCAAAGAATTATCAAATTAAAGGACGGATTAATTGAAAGTGACGACCAGGTAACTCAAAGAAGGAGAAACGCCTTAAACAGCTTCAATAAATAATTTATGACTTTTAAGAATAGCTTCAAAACAGCCATAAGGGGGCTGCAGACAAACGGATCACGCTCTGCATTAACTATTTTGGGAATTGTTATAGGCATCACAGCCATAATTTTAATTATGTCGCTAGGCCAGGGCGCTCAAGATCTTATTCTGAATCAAGTCAAAGGGCTGGGCTCAAACACAATCATTATAGAACCAGGCAGGGAGCCCCAAGGTCCATCTGATTTTTCTTCCATATTTACCGATTCTTTAAAAGACCGCGAGCTAAAAGCCTTGCAAATGAAATCCAATGTACCCGGCCTACTTGATATTACTCCTGTGGTAGTGTCCAATAACAATGTATCTTTTGAAAATGAAGTAAAAACCTTTAATATAGTGGGATGCTCCGAATTAATGGCTAAAATAACAGGTGTTTATCCCCAAGAAGGAGATTTTTACACTCAAGAGCAAATTCAGCAGATAGCCCAAGTAGCCGTGATCGGCTTTGAAGTTAAAGACAACCTATTTGGAGATTCAAGCGCCCTAAATAAAGAAATCCGAATTAAAAATAAAATTTTTAAAGTTATAGGCATTTTACCGCAGAAAGGTACTGTTGGCCTATTTAATGTTGACAAAGCGGTATTTATCCCCTATACGACCGCCCAGAAATACCTCTCTGGGACCAATTACTACAATGAGTTCATTGCCAGGGCCGTTGATGAAAAATCTGTGCTCTATACGGTGCAGGATATTAAAGTTACCTTAAGGGAGCTGCATAATATCTCCGACCCCGAAAAAGATGATTTTCATATTGTCACCCAAGAGGATATTGCCCAAAGAGTGGGTACGGTAACATCAATCTTAACAGTATTTTTGGCAGCAATTGCGGCCATATCGCTGGTGGTTGGAGGAATTGGCATTATGAATATTATGCTGGTGTCAGTAACCGAAAGAACAAGAGAGATTGGGCTAAGGAAGGCCTTAGGGGCAACCGATAAAAACATTCTAACGCAATTCCTTTTGGAATCTGTTTTGCTAACCAGCATCGGAGGGCTGGTTGGAATTTTGCTAGGTTCATTTTTCTCTTTTTTATCGGCAATCATACTTACCCAGGTTGTTGGCTCTAATTGGGTATTCACTGTTTCTATTAATGCTATCTTACTTGGCTTGGGCGTTTCAGCTTTTGTGGGCTTAGTTTTTGGCCTTTATCCTGCTCGGTCCGCCTCCCGAAAGTCCCCCATGGAAGCCCTAAGATACGAGTAAAAATGGGTTTGACAGCAATCAAATGAAAGGAGTACAATAATGTTGGCCCTGTCTCTTCAAGTTGGGAGAATAACTTTTTATCAGGGAGTCTGCTTTTTGCTAAACCTGTGGGTTCAGCAATAGGACACCCACTTGGATTTAAGTTCCAACTTAGTGAGGCAGGACTTTTGTTTTAACAAAAAACCCTAAACCAGATAATGATTTAGGGAAAGTAAACTCTTCCTTAAATATTCAACACTTTAACTAATTGCTTAATAAGTGAAACGATAATCGGGGGAGGCATTAAACTGTAAGACGGCGCCCCCTCGTCGTCGTTAATCTGCCAAGGTTTTTCCTTAATTTTCACAATGCCATTAGCATCTTTTTCATAAACATATTCGGGAGTAATCTCATAATCATCCACATATTCATTGGCCTTATCAATAGGCACAGAATTTCTTAACAAAACCTTAGGTATACCATGTAAATTGAAGGCTTGCTTAACCAAATCCTCGTCTGTTTGCAATCTGTCCTTAATCGGCCCAATGCCCAATTCATCACCCTCTTTAGATACCATACGGTGCTCTCCAGCACAAGTTGAATTGTCGCACATCAAATAAAAGCTGCTTTTCTCTTCATCCCAGCCGGCTTTTTTAGTAGGTAAAAGTTTCGTGTTTCTGGAGCTTTGGCAGGCCGGACAAACCACTCTGTATTTAATACGTTCGTCAATAACCGACTCGGGAACATCAATTAAAACAAAAACGTCTGGATCGTCTCTGTAGCCCACCAAATCCCGAAAGAATAAGGAGTAAGATACTTGATCTAAGGTCCGAGGGAAACCATCAATAAAAATCGCCATCTTTTTCATTTTAGCAATCTGCATTTTAACCACTGCCAAGATTAATTCAGAGGGCAGAAGGAATTGAGTACTCCTGGATCTCAAGGCTTCAATAATCTCCGGTAAAGAAATAAAGCCCCGATAAACCTTAGATAGCTCCTTTTCCCATTCCTTTCTTTTAAGATCATCTCTGACAATTTCATCTAAAGACCTGATCATGTCACCAATAGAAAGATGCATAATCCGGTCAGGGGCTACGATTTCTTGAAGCATTTTAGCGTAAGTACCCTTGCCCGAATTCTTTTTACCTAAAAGATAGGCAATAAAAGTATTATCTTTTAAATAATCTCTTAAACGCTTGATTTCGTCGCCAGCTTTTAGCTCAAAATACTGTTTTCTTTGCCCTGCGTCAGTTAAATCAAATTTCTGGTTGACGCCTGCAATTTTTGTTTTAAATAAAGGAAATTGTATGTTCCGCATATTTCTAAAAATGAAGGTTACTGCCGTCAGCAGTAACAATTATATCCCCACGCAGATCAGTTCTCAATACATTTATACCAAATTCTAATAGGTTCTGCAAGACTGTTTGATCGGGATGGCCGTATAAATTATTCCTCCCGCAGGAAATCACCGCTACCTGCGGTTTAACGTTAGCCAAAAAATCAAGGCTGGTTGAAGTGCGGCTGCCATGATGGGCTACTTTTAATAATTGGGTATCTAAATCCGTGTCAGTGGATATGACGGCCTGCTCTGCTTTCTCTGGCGCATCTCCCGTTAACAAAAAAGAATTGCGACCATAAATGAACCTTAAGATAACCGAGGAAACATTGCTGTCTTTTTCAAATAGCTGGCCCTGTAAGCTATTCAGCGGATTTAAAACCATACCCCAAAGCATTCCAGCTTTTAGCTGTTCGCCAGCTTGAGCAATAATAACCTTGGCCTTTTCCTTCTTGAGTGCCTCCTCCCATTCGCGGAACACAGCAGTATCCCTTTTAATGCCATTCCACAAGACGTTGGCTACCTGATAGTTAGCTAAAACCTTATTAAGGCCAGAGAGGTGATCATATTCTGGATGGGTCAGCACTACCAGGTCCAAACTTTTATCCCAAAAAGGCATCACTTTAGCTAATTTATCTAAAACCCGCTCCCCGGGTCCGCCATCAATTAAAATCTGATGGCCTTGGGGGGTTACAACAAAGATACTATCCCCTTCCCCAACATCAAAAAAGATAATTTTTAAGTTACCGTCTAAAGAAAAAATAAACTGCCAAACATAGGCATTCGCCAAAACCAAAAGAAAAATACAGAACAAACAGATTTTAGCACCATTATTTTCCCAGTCCATTTAATTCTTCCAATAATTTTTTCTCGTTAAGGCCGTACATTTTGCAAACATCGCCTATTTTTAAACTGGAAAGCTCAAACTGCGCCATTGGACAAGTCAAACAAGGTACCCTGTACTTAGCTAAAATCACCTCCGCCCCCGGTAGGCCGATAATTTTTTCTAAGGTTGTAGTTTCAGTAATTTTTTTATCCATATCTTTTAACCAGCCAGCCAGCCGCCATCAACAATCACCACCGAACCAGTCATATAGGAAGAGGCGTCAGCGGCCAAAAAGACTACGGCATTGGAAACTTCCTCGGGCTTGCCAGCTCTGCGCAAAGGGATTCTAGCAAAAGTAGCTTCCTTGGTTTTTTCATCTTGCTGATCAAGGCCAGCCATCGGGGTATCAATTGCACCTGGGGCAATAGTGTTTACTCTAATGCCCAACGGGGCTAATTCCAAAGACATGGCTTCAGCCATGGCCACAATGCCGCCCTTGGAAGCACAGTAATGCACAATACCATTAAAACCCACACCCACCTGACCCATGGCAATAGAGGCCACATTAACAATAACGCCTGACTTTTGTTTGGCCATTTCTTGGGCGGCTGCTTGGCTACACAAAAAATAGCCCCCTAAATTAACCTTAATCAGTTTGTCCCAATCCTGCTCGGTTAATTCCAAGAAAGGCTTCCATTGCAACATACCGGCATTGTTTACTAAAATATCCAACCGGCCGTATTCAGTCATAGCCTTTTTTATCAAGCCATCAACCTGCTCTTTTTGGGAGATATCGCATTGACAGGCAATAGCTGTACCGCCCAAAGCCTTAATCTCTTCTACAACCTTTTGGCAATCATCGCCCGAGATATCAGAAACCACTACTTTAACTCCCTGTTCGGCTAACTTTAAAGCGTGGGTTCTACCCATTCCTCTTCTCGCTCCGGTTACAATAGCTACTTTATCTTTTAGATCTTCGTACATATTTTTTAAAATTAAAATTTAAATATTAACGACTTTTAAATTTTTTAAAGCTTCTTTAATTAATTTTGCACTCTTGAGGTTCTTTTCCTCATTTTTAACTTCAGCTAAATCGGCCTTGGTCTCGGGAAATTGCGGCAAAAATCGAGAGCAACAATCCTGATGCTGCACAATGGAAACCTCATAAGTTCCTATCTCTTGGGCTTTAGCGATAATCTCTTGCTTATCAAATCCGATTAAGGGCCTTAAAACAAGCAAGGAGCTGGCTTCGGCAATGGCTGTAATATTGGGTAAAGTTTGAGAGGCTACCTGCCCGATACTTTCACCGGTAATCAAAACTTCAGCCTGCTCGGCTTGAGCAATCTTTTGAGCAATTTTAAGCATTAGTCTCCGATATAAAATTACCCTCAAATCCGCTTTCGTTTTTAGTAAAACCTCTTTTTGAATATCAGCAAAGGGCACTAAATAAACCGCAGCTTGTCCTTGAAACTTTTTCAAGACACTCGCTAAATCGCTCACCTTAGCAATAGAGGCTTGGTCAGTATACGGAAAACTATGAAAGTGCAAAAATATCACTTCTACCCCTCTTTTCATGGCGTAATAACTTGCCACTGGTGAATCAATCCCACCCGATAAAAGACAGACGGCCTTCCCACTCACCCCAACAGGCAGCCCGCCTAAGCCAATTATTTTCGCAGTGCCTAAAAAAGCCTCTTGATCAGTTATCTCAATCATTAAAACGACATCAGCACTTTCTAAATCTACTTCTTTTTTCAAACTTTCAGCAATATAGGCCCCGACTTGTTCATTAATCTCCTGCGAGGTTAGAGGAAACCCTTTATTGGCCCTCTTGGTTCTGACACAAAAGGTTTCAAAATCCAGATGAGCCAAAATCCCGCCAGCTGTTTTTTTAATCAGCTCCAAATCAAGCGGACAAGCCCAAGCTAAATAGAAATAAGCTAAACCAAAAACTTTTTTTAAGGGCTTTTCTGCCTTTTCAGCCTCTGCTGCATCATTGAACTTAATCAAAATTCTGCCATAAAGGCGCCTTACTAATTGAAAAACGACCCCGTTGGTTTTCAGGGCTTTTTTAATATTCTCCACCAACTTCTCTTCAAACATCTTTCTGTTCCCCCCCTTTAAGGCTATCTCTCCATAATGGCAAACTATGTACATAAGAAAAGGCAAAATAAGACAAGGAAATTGTTTTTGCGAAGCATCCGCAGGCGAGTGGGCAAGGTTCCCGCCAAAGGCGGGAGAACGAGCCGAGGACTAAGCGAGCTCGCGCGCTGGGCGAGCGAGCGGCTCCGCAAAAACAATTTTCGAGTCTATGTTTATGTTTTTGACAAATGCAATGCTTTAAGGTTTAGCTCCCAAAATTTTTCAGGCATTGTTTTTTTAATCGCCTCCTCCAAGCTTTTCATTGGCAATGGTAAATATTTTTTTCTAACAGCGTACCCAAGCAAATAAATGCCTGAAACCACTTCGTTACCCAACTTTTTCTGACAAATCTCTGAAGCTGGTATCACAAAAACCTTTTTACTGACATCAGCAAGCCTTTGTTTGATCTCGTCAAGGCCTACATCAACAGCTAATGTGGGTGTTTGATATTTGTTAATTAAAAATATGGATTTCTTGGAAGCAAATTGAGCACCATTCAATACCTCTTGCTGTTCTAAGGCAATGATTAAATTCGCCTGTCCTTTAGGCACCATCGGCGAAAAAACTTGCTCGCCAAATCTAATATAAACCTCCACCGACCCTCCCCTTTGCGACAAGCCATGCAATTCTGAAGTTTTAACATCAAAGCCTTCATCAAAGGCTGCCTGCGATATAATCTTAAGCAAAGTTACCAATCCCTGACCGCCCACTCCAGATATCACAATATTAAATGTTTTATCCATGGTTTAAATTATTGTTTTTGCCTTTTCTCTAACAAGGCGCAAATGCGCTTGGCAATAATAACAGAAATTTCGTTTTTGGGATAATATTCTTGGATGCTTGTGACTAACTCATCAAAACCGTCAACGGGATCAACGATTTTAATATTCTTAACACCCAAGGCCCGGGCCACTTCCTCAATTTTTATTTCAGGAGCCGCATCGGTTTCTGCAGCCTTACCCATACCCGGGTTAGGCTGGTGACCAGTCATGGCGGTAATACGATTATCTACGATAATGGCCAGCAAATTTGATTGATTATAAACAGCGTTCAGTAGGGCTTCAATGCCTGAATGAAAAAACGTCCCATCGCCTATTAAAGTTACCACTTTTTGCTGTCCATTAGTAGCCTTGGCTATACCATGCCCGATACCAATGGAAGAACCCATACAAAACATATAATCATAGAGATTATGCGGCGGCAAAGCAGCAATCATATAACAACCAATGTCGCCTCCAAAAACCGTGTTTTCAGGCACCGCTTTCTTAATGGCGGCAAACACTCTCCAATAGGGACAAGTGGCCGCTCCAGAACAAAAACGAGGAAAATGTTTTACCCCCTCCACCATTGATTGGGGGACCACATATTTTTTACGGACCACTGCGGCAACAGCCCCAGCTACTATTTCTGGATTCATCTCACCAGTTTCTGGTAGGATGTTTTTTCCATAAATTACCAACTTTGGATTAGCTGATTTGGCTAAGGCTGCCACTTCTTTTTCTAAATAGGGGTCCAACTCCTCCACTATTAAAACTTTTTTTAAGGGCTTAATAAAATCTTTAATTTTCTGTTCGGGCAAGGGATAAAAAAATCCAAGCTTCAAAACCGGTACGTCCTTGCCCAGCATCCGCAGGGCCTCCAAAACATGTAAATAAGCGACGCCTGAAGTTATAATCCCCGCTCTTTTTGTATTTGTATTAGTAGACAGGTCGCCATAGACATAGTTAACATCGCTATCCTCAACAAAAAGCTTGATTATTGAAATTTTATCCAGCAACTCCTGATGCATTTCCATCACCCTTGGGGGCATTGTCACGAAACGATGCTTATCCTTAATAAACTCGGCATCAGACGGCCTTACCTTAGGTAAGCCACTGGTTTGAACAACGGCCTTTTGATGGGCCACCCTGGTAGTAGTTCTGACTATTACTGGCAGATGAAATCTTTTTGATATCTGAAAACCCAGCCTTACGAATTCTAAGCATTCTTGGGCATCTGATGGTTCAAGCACTGGTATGTGCGATAGATAGGCAAAACCGCGAGAATTTTCTTCGGATTGAGCAGAGCTGTGACAAGACGGATCATCGGCCACAATGATTACTGTAGCCCCCTTAGAACCTGTATAGCCAAACGGTATCAGGCTTTCTAGGGCCACATTCATGCCAAAATTCTTCATCGCCACCAAACACTTTAACCCAGAAAAGCTAGCGCCAATCGCAGCCTCCAAGGCCGTTTTTTCGTTAGTGGAGAATTCAAAATAAATGCTGTCATTATTTTTAGCAATTTCGGAAAACAAGTTGCCGATTTCTGAAGCGGGAGTGCCAGGATAAGTAGAAACAAACTGAACACCAGACTCCAAAGCCCCTCTGACAATGGCCTCATTGCCCATGAGGATAACTCTTTCATTTTGTAATCTGGTTAACTCTTGCATATATAGCGCTATTTTACCACAATTTTCTCTTGAGATAAAATAACAAGGGTTATGGTTTTCTGCTGATCCCCCTTGCAGACAAACTCATAACCCTTTGTAGAGGAGATTATACTGGCAGAGGAAAGGCTGAATATTGGGTATCAATTATCAATAATCCCTAAAGCATAAAGCAATCCTCTGCCAGACCTTGAACGCCACTAAGCGGCGAGAAAGGCATGATGGCCTCCTGGGCTGGAATTGAACCAGCTAACGACCCAGATTATGCATCTGGCGCTCTACCGTTGGCGCTACCAGGAGACGTTGGAAGAACGAGCGAAGGCACAAATAGCACCCTCGCTCCTTCCTCCAATGGTTCATATAATACTTAAAGTACATAATTTGTCAATGTTTCTACGAGATAATACCGCCGCCTAACAATTTATCACCTTCATAAAAAACTACGGACTGTCCGCAAGTAACAGCACGTTGAGAATTGATAAAGATAATTTTATATCTTACCTTGCTCATTTTTTCTACAATAGTAGCTGATGATAATCCGGAACGGTAGCGAACTTTAGCCTTAACTTTTAATGGTAATTTCGGTTCAACGCCTGAAATCCAATTAACATTTTCAGCGATTACTTCTTTCTGAAGTAAGTCTTTTTCGTTTTTACTAACCACCAAAGCATTCTTTTTTATGTCTTTGGCTATCACAAACCAAGGCCCGTCAGATAACCCAATCCCCTTTCTCTGACCAATCGTATAAAAACACAAGCCCTGATGTTCGCCAATCGCCTCACCATCCTTTGTTGTAATCTTGCCAACCTTACGAAGACCGCCTTTATAAGATTGCAAAAAGCTATCAATATCCATATTTTGTAAGAAACACACATCATTAGACTCTGTTGTTTGAGCCGTAGGCAACCCCAATTTAGCTGCCACCTCTCTCACCTCTCGCTTGCTTTTAAAATTACCTATGGGAAACAAAAGGCGTTTTAGCTGTCTCTGGTTTAACTTCCATAAAAAATAGCTTTGGTCTTTTTCTAAATTCTTAGCTTTCAATAATTTATAAATATTACCAGCCCCACCTTTTCTGACGTAATGGCCAGTAGCTAAAAAATCAGCTCCCAACCTCTTAGCCAGACCCAGCAATAAACCAAACTTAATTTCCTTGTTGCAAACTACACAGGGGTTAGGGGTTCTGCCCTTCTTTAGTTCCCCCAGAAAATAATTTACTACCCTTTTCTTAAATTCGCGGCCCAAGTCCACAATTTGCAATGAAATACCCAAAACAGAAGCTACTTTTTTAAGCCTCTCCTGGGTTTCTCTTTGTATCTTCTTATTGGGATTAGCCGACCACAGTTTCATATGTACCCCAACCACTTCATAACCCTGTTGCTTGAGCAAGGCTGCAGCCACTGAACTGTCCACGCCACCCGATAAAGCCACTACTACTTTTTGTCTTTTCGTTTCCATAACCTAAACCACTTTAATTTAACAAATTTAAGCGTTGTGATAAATAGTTTAGGGGGAACTCCTTGAGTTCCCCCTATAATAAACCTTACTGTAAAGATACGGCATTTGCCTTTGTTAATATGGGCTTTCTCTCAAGGGTAACCAGCATAGTCGATGCCTTACCTTCAATCCATACCGATACTTGATGGGTATTGGTAAGATACACAATATGATCTTCTCCGCTCCAAGGGACAGCTAAGGCTATGCTTTTCTTAATTTTTGAGTCTTCCGATCCAATATTAATATATGGACTTCTGACGCCATTCCCCCTGAAAAAGAAGGTGTCTTTAGGAAAGGCCAGTTTATAAGAATATCCCTGATTTTCTCTTGCGAGACTAACAAAAACCCGACGCTCGGCGTTCACAAGCCCATAACATACCTCTTCCTCTTTAGAGAGAGGAATAGCAAGAAATAAGACCTCCAGGCTATCGCCGCTTCTAAGGTTAATGGGATATTCAATCTGCGATGTCTGATGCAGACATCCGCAACAAAAAAGAACAGAAACCACGAAAAGCAAAGCTATTAATCTTAATGCGCCCACATTGCACCTCCATACATAACAAAAAGTAAATAGGTCGACGAATTACGATGTCATCAATTTAGCATAAAAATAATATAACTCAAGGTTTGCATTGTCTTAATAACCAAGTTAAAATAAAAAAATAATATGAACAATAACAAACTCCAAAACTATTTTTTCTTGGCCATCTTGTTAATCAGCTTCAGCCTAACAGCTTGGCTGCTTTGGTCATACCTGGGCATTATCGTTTTAACGGCCACCTTAGCTATTATCTTCTCGCCGCTTTATAAGAAATTGTTAAGTCTTACCAAGAAAGAAAGCCTGTCTGCCTTTTTATCACTTTTGGTTGTAGTAATTATCGTTTTAACACCCTTAACTTTATTCAGCTTACAAGTTCTAAAAGAGGCTGGGGAGCTTTATCATCAAATTACCCAAGGGCCCGACAATTTATTAATGACCATCCAAGCTGAAATCCAAAAAATCTTTCCTGATTTCTCTATTAACTTTGATGCCTTTTTAAAGCAAATACTTAACTTATTAGTAAGCCACTTGGCCACCATCTTTTCCAGTATAGGCCAAATACTTATTAACCTAACCTTGGGCCTTTTGACGTTATTTTATTTCTTCCGCGATGGTAAAAAATTAGAAAAAGCGCTAAGAGACTTAAGCCCCCTTAAAGAACAATACAATAATGATATTCTTAGCCAATTAAAAATGGCCATTAATTCAATCGTCAAAGGATCTCTCTTAAGCGCTGTCCTGCACGGCATTTTAATTGGTCTGGGTTTCAAAATCTTTGGCCTTTCCAATGCTGCCTTATGGGGAACGGCTATTTTCTTCTCCACCCTAATACCAGGCATTGGCCTGGCGCTTGTCCTTATCCCTGCTGGCCTATTCCTCCTTTATACGGGAAACGGCCTAGCGGCCTTTGGAGTATTAATTTGGGGCGTGATTGTTAACTTAGTCCTTGATTACCTGGTTACCCCACAAATCTTAAAAAGAAATATGAACATTCACCCCCTCTTGGTTCTTTTGTCGGTTTTAGGGGGGCTAACAGTGTTTGGACCAATGGGCATCTTAATGGGTCCGCTAATCTTAAGCCTGTTAATCGCTTTACTGAAAATATACCCTGAAATTGCTCTCACTTAAAAATAATAACATTACACACTAAGGGACGAGGGAAGTGTCTTCAAGGAACTTCTGCAGCCGAGCGGGCACGATTCCGCCTGCAGGCGGAGAGCGAGGCGAAGCCATGAGCAAGCTGCCTCGCTGGGGCAGCGCAGCGTATCCTTGAAAACACTTCCCGAGTCCGCAACGTAAAATGATTAACTGAATAAGTTACAAATAAAAACTAAAACCCACCCTCTCCAAAGTCAAAGAGGGTGGGTTTTGGCGATTATACAGCCTTGTCTTTTTTATATCTTTCCTCTATGGCCTGCTTCTCTTTTTGTAATTGCTGATGGCGGAGTTTAAGTTTTTCGGGAATCAGCTTATTGTTTTTATTGAAATAGTCGTGAATGGCTTCTATTAAAGCATCCCCAGCCAAAACTGAACAATGAATTTTAACAGGAGGCAAGCCTCCCAGTTTTTCAACAATTTCTTTCCTATCAAAATCTAAAGCTTCTGATATGGTTTTGCCTTTTACTAAATCAGTTAACATGCTGGATGAAGCGATGGCGGCTAAACAACCATAGGTTTCAAACTTAATGTCTTTAATAATCTCCTGCCCTTTTTTATCTTTGGCTACCTTAATATAAAGACGCATTAAGTCGCCGCAAACAATATTGCCCACCTCACCAACACCATCAGGATTTTTCATTTTCCCGTAATTATGGGGCTTATTAAAATGTTGTAAAACCTCTTTGGAATATGGGATCATAAATTACTTAACTGGAGAAATACCTCTTAATCTTTCAATAACCTTTGGTAAAACTTTAAGGACATAGGCTATCTCTTGTTCGGTAGTGTATTTACCTAAGGTAAACCTCACAGAACCATGGGCTTTTTCAGGGGATAGCCCCAAAGCCATTAAGACGTGAGAAGGTTCAAGGCTGCCTGAAGCACAGGCTGAGCCAGTAGAAACAGCAATCCCCTCTTGGTCTAAGGCCATTAAAATACTTTCCCCTTCAGCGCCAGCAAAGCTGATATTAGCATTATTGGGCAATCGCTGTTCCCTGGAGCCATTTAAAGAGGTTTTAGAGATGTTTTGCAATATATTGCTTATCAATTCGTCTCTCAATCTTTTAATGTTTTGAATTTCATTTTTTGTCTTTTGGATTTGTCCGACAGCCTCCCCCAGGCCAACAACCCCAGCGACATTCTCCGTGCCAGACCTGTAACCATTCTCCTGATGGCCGCCATAAATCATTGGCTCAATGGCTATGCCTTTTCTAATGAATAAAACACCAGCCCCCTTAGGTCCGTAAATTTTATGCCCCGACAAAGTTAATAAATCTACTTGCAATTTCTGGACGTCACAACCCAGGTAATTGGCCGCCTGAACAGCGTCTGTATGAAAAATTATCTTTTGACTTTGCTTTTTTAACAAAGTACCAATTTCAGCTATGGGCTGAATAGTGCCGATTTCATTATTAGCGTACATCACAGAAACCAAAACAGTATTGGGTTTAAGCACTTTTTCAATGTCACCAACCCGAACAATCCCCTCTGGACCAACCGATAAATAACTCACCTCCACCCCTTCTTTTTCCAATTGGCCAAAGGGCTCCAATACCGCTGAATGCTCAATGGCCGTGGTAATTATATGTGGCTTTAAGCCCTTCTTTTGCGCTATCTTTACTGCACCTAAAATAGCTAAGTTATCAGCTTCCGTGGCTGAACCACAAAAAATAATCTCATCGGGACGACAATTTAAAAAAACAGCTACTTGCTGTCTGGCTTTTTCTATAGCCTCCTTAGCCATCCTTCCAAAGCTATGCAATGACGAAGCATTGCCAAACTCCTTGTCCATATATGGCAGCATCGCCTTTTTTATTTCAGAGTCTAAAGGCGTTGTTGCTGCATAATCAAGATATACTTTTTTCATAAACATAAACACTTTTTTCTTGAGCGATGGGTTGCCAGTTAGGAAGTGGGAAAACAAACGCCACCACGCGAGCCCCGGGCTTTAATTCCCGTTGTAGCTTCTTAGCCAGGCCTTTCATAATGTAAGGAATACCATAAACAAAAACCACATCATAATCTGATAAGTCCTTCCACCAAAAGTTAGCCCAACAGGAAAAAACTTTATCAGCTAAACCTTTTTTCCGGGCTGCTTGCTGGGCCCTCACTGCCAAAAAAGGGTTGATTTCTAATCCATAGGCCTTTGCCCCTCTTGCAGCTGCCGCCAACAATATCCTGCCATCACCTGAACCCAAGTCTACTATCTTTTGCTCTGGTTGCAAGACAATCATACTGAAAGCCTTCTCTATCCTTTCTTGATGGGTAGGCACGTAGGGAGCTCCTCTTAAAATAGGAGCTAAAACAAACAGCATAAAAATAACAATGCCGATATCCAAAATAAGATTTAAGACCGAAATAATGACAATCGCTTCCATAAATTTCTACTCAAACCAAAAAACAATAATCTGACCCATAGTTCTTAGGGTTTTTTGCCAAAAAGATTGAGGGGGAGGCTCTGTACTTGGCGCAGTGCCTGGCGAATAATCAGAGGGCGGCGGCTCTGCACCGGGTTGGTCAGACAGTCCTTGGCTGCCATCTCCTGGCGGTGGGGCTGTCATCTGCGGCGCCTGGTTCATCATCTGCTGTATAATCTGTTGCTGTATCTGTTGAATTTCTTCTCCTGTGGGCGGAGCAGTCATACCTCCTGGTGCTGGCATGCCTCCTGGTGGAGGCGCCATATTTTCTGGTACCTGGACGCCTTGAGGCATATTTTGCTGAATCATTTCTTGAATTTGCTGTTGGTCAGGCGCTTGACCGCCAGTTCCCCCGCCTTGAGGACCCATAAAATTATCGCCAGCTGGTATATTGCCTCCTGCTGCAGGACCAAATCGCATACATTCTTGCTGATTATCAGGGTTTTGACAAAAGCTCTGGCATTCCTCTGGGGTTTTGCAACCCCCTGGTCCTGCAGCAGGCATTGGGCTGCCTGGCTGACCTTGCGGCGCCTGATTCATCATCTGCTGCATTTGGGAAGCTTGCTCGGGTGTTACTTCCCCCATTTTAACTGCAAAGTCTAAACATTCTTGTCTATTTGTTGGATTATCACAATAACTCTGACACTCCTGTCCGCCCTTACAACCGCCCGGACCACCTTGAGCGCCCAGCTCTGCCATTTTCCTGGCTCTGTTGGCGTCTTCAGGCTTCATAAAGCCTGCCTTTTCGGCAAAATCAGCACATTCAGCTAAATTCTTAACATCATTGCAATACTTTTCACATTCCTCTTTACCCTTGCATCCGCCTGGACCACCCTGCAAACCCATCTTTACCATTTTTTTAGCCTGTTCTGCTTCCTCGGCCGTCATCATCCCATTTTTGACCCCAAAGTCAATGCACTCTTCTATATGCGACTCGTCATTACAATAAGCATCGCATTCCTCTTTGTTCTTGCAGCCGCCTGGCCCCTTACCGCCAGTTCTTTTAGCCATGGCTGCTTCTTGGGCGGTCATAAACCCGGCCGCTTGAGCAAAGTTCAAACACTCCTCAAAATGATTTTCTTCTTGGCAGTATTGATCACATTCTTGTTTGCCACGGCAAGGAGGCATTTTAGCTCCTTTTTTCACGGCCTCCAAAACCTGCTTAGCCTCTTTCATCTCTGAAGCTGACATAAGGCCCGCGGCTTCAGCAAAACTTAAACAGACCTCCATATTTTCTGGTTGCTGACAAACCTCATCGCATTCTTTTTTATTTTTGCAAGGTGGAGGAGACACTCCTTGCCTTAGAGCAGATGCCACTTGCTTCATTTCCTGAAGCTCCAGCTGGGATAATAATTGATACTTTTCAGCAAAACTTAAACATTCCTCAATATGTTTGATGTCGTCACAATATTGTTCACACTGCTTTTGCCCCAAACAACCTCCCGGGCCTGATTCTTCGCCTGCCTCCAGCATCTTCTTAGCTTGGGCTATCTCTTCTTTGGGCATTAGATTATGATTTTCAGCGAAACTCAAACAAACTTTCCTGTTTTCTTCTTTATCGCAGTAAGCCTTGCAAGCCTCTTTGTCAGGACAATTCCCCAATTCTTTAATAGGGTATTGAAAATTATCTAAGGCAGGCTCACTTTGGGCAAAGGTTTGATAATAAAATAATGCCGCTATCAAGGTTGACAAAATAAGTAAGATTTTTTTCATAAGTATGCTTGGTTAATTCATTAAATTGCCCACCTGCTTTTATTCAAAGGGGTTCTTATAAGTATCCTTAAACGGATTTTTAACTGCGTCCATGGGATTGACTGAAGGCACATTTTCCAAGGGATTGCCCACCACGTTCCCAGCCTCAACCTTGGCACCCGTTGTTTGCGCTTTTTGATAACCAGCCTCATAGCCTACCTTGTAACTCACTATGTAAACAGCAACTGCGGCGATGATTAAAATAATGGAAAAGATAACTATCAAAATTTTTGTGCTCATATATTTTATTGAGAAATTATAATTTATGTTTTACGAGGTTGCGTAAGCCATAAATCTTAAACTTATTATAAATTAAAAAACCGAGTCTCACAACTCGGACTAAATTAAAATTCCTATCTCCTTTCTAAAGATTGCCTCGTAATTTTTCAGCTGCTAAAATCCGCTGAACAGCCAAAATATGACTGGCCAATCTTAAGCTGCAATTTTCCTGCTGGCTTTTTTCCCAAACCCGTTCAAAGGCCTTGGTAATTTTTTCGGCCAGTTTTCTGAAAACTTTATCTTCAGTCCAATAATCATTACTGGAATTTTGGAGCCATTCAAAATAACTAACAATCACCCCGCCACTATTAGCCAAAATATCTGGCACCACATCAACATTGCGAGAAAATAAGACGACATCAGCTTCAGGCAAAACAGGATCATTGGCCATCTCCAAAACGATACTCGCTTTTATTTGGCCGGCATTTTCCTTATTGATTTGGCAACAAACTGCTGCTGGCACTAAAATATCGCAATCCAAAGTTAAAAGCTGTTGGTTGGTAATAACTTCAACGCCTTCAAACTCATCAGGTAGGAACCCTTTCTTAGTTTGGGTATGCAGAATCTTTTTAACATCTAAGCCCTGGGGGTTATAAAAACCCTTATTTTGATCGCTAAGGGCCACGATCTTGTAGCCCCATTCATCTAAAATCCGGGCCATGTTAGCTCCCACATTGCCGAATCCCTGAACAGCCACCCTCAAATTACCAGGATTTAAGTTTTTAATCTTAATTAATTCTTGCAAGATAAAGCACCCTCCCAAAGCAGTAGCCACTACCCTGCCAGCTGAACCGCCTAACTCTAAAGGCTTGCCAGTGATAATAGCTGGAGTAAACCGGCCTTTGATTTTGGAATATTCATCAACCATCCAAGCCATTATTTGCTCATCAGTATTGACATCAGGGGCTGGGATATCAACATCAGGCCCAATAAAATTATGGACCTCCCGAATATAGCCCCGAGATAGCCTTTCCAGCTCTGCTTGAGATAAAGTATAAGGATCAATTTCCACACCACCCTTTGATCCGCCAAAAGGTAAACCAGCCAAAGAGCATTTTAAGGCCATCAAAAATGATAAGGTATTTACTTCATCCAAATCCACATGCTGATGAAAACGAATACCGCCCTTGGTCGGCCCCAAGGCATCATTATATTGCACCCGATAGCCATTTAAAAAAACTATTTCCCCAGAATCCCTCCTTAAGGGAATAGTAAAGGTGAATACCCTTTTGGGCCTTTGCAGAAGATTGATTTCTGCGCCGCTCAAAGCCAGCTTAGCAGCCACGCTAGCTAAATGAGTATTACACTTCGTGCAACACCTTTTGCAAGTATTTTCACAGATGTTCATAAAATATGATAAGGTGGTGTTATTATACTTTGTTCAACTACCCAATACAATAAGCCGAAATTGCAAAATAACAGGGGTTACCATAATATAACTCTTTGGAAAGTCATAAATGGAACCCCTGGAAATCCTACTTTGATGAGACTTTTGTCTTTTTACTACTTCCTTTCCTGGTTTTGCCAGGTTTTACAAAATCTCTTTTGTTTCTATTGCCCAGATATCTCTTAGAATTCATTGGCCCTTCCTCCAAAATAAGAGGGGGGGCCATCCGCCAAGCTCAATACATCTATGCTGGGCTTCACCCTTGGAACCCATCCCTGATAATTATTCCGAGATTTGATTCAGAAAGATCAGCGCCCATTTGGTTCTCCTCGGACAGCACCCCTTCAACAGTTTCAGATGCTATCTAAAATTACGCATCCCGCCATTTCTATTGTGGCGCACATCCTTGGATATACCCAGTCTTTCATCTGAAATCTTAACTCTTCTTTTACCTCGTTCCGTCGTATTTTTCCCGCCCTTTACGATCACTGTTTTGCCCATCTTTTTTTTCTCCTTGTCTTTTTCTTTTTTTCTGTTCCGCCTTCTCTTCGGCATAAACTTCACTCAACCAATTATCTACTTGGTCGCTGCAAAATTTGCCGACATTAAGATATTTTTGACCTATCCCATTAACATGAGTGTGAACCTTTCCCATTCGCCACTTCCTTAGTTCAAGGGTATCTAAACGATAAAAGATAAAAAACGGAAAAGATCAAAAAGAAAAAGGACACTTGAGTTCCACATGGGCAATTTTTTTCATAATTGTTCAACCCTTTCCTCTCAATACGCCCTAAGACGCAAATAGGTTTATAAAGAACGCTCCTCTCAAACAATTTCTATTCTTTAAGATTTTCTGAAAAAAGTCAACCCTCCCATACTGATTTTGGTAATAAATATTGAGTTTTCGGTCCTTTGGGACTACAATAAAAATTGTTTCTTGATACTATTAATTTATGCCCGAGCAAAATAATTTAGAAAAAATACCGATACGAATATTCCCTAATGAAACAGGCGAGCTTTCCATTGAAATAGCCAAAATCATTGCTCAAAAAATAAAGGAAAATAACCAGGCGGGTGAAAAAACCGTCTTAGGTTTAGCCACCGGCCACACCCCCCTGGATGTTTATCGTGAACTGGTTAGGATGCGCCAAGAGGAAGGATTGAGCTTTAAAAACGTTATCACCTTTAACCTGGATGAGTACTATGGTGTGCCCCCCGAGGAGCATAGAAGCTACCACCGTTTTATGATGGAAAACCTGTTTAACTATTTAGACATTGAAAAAGAAAATATCCATATCCCCGATGGCTTAGTCTCTCAAAATCAGATAAGCCAATACTGCGCTGATTATGAAAAGGCCATTGAACAGACTGGGGGCATTGATACCCAAATTTTAGGCATTGGCCGAGATGGCCACATTGGCTTTAATGAGCCCGGCTCCCCCATGGATTCTAAAACCAGATTGATTACCCTTGATGAAATAACCAGAAAAGATGCCGTTTCTGATTTCAATGAAATTAAGTTTGTACCCAAACAGGCTTTAACTATGGGGGTAAGCTCCATTTTGTCAGCCAAGCAGATTATTTTAATTGCCCGAGGCGACCACAAAGCCAAAATTATTAAAGAAACAGTAGAGGGCCCTGTCGCGGACAAGATAACGGCCTCACATTTGCAAGAGCACCCAAATACCATTATCTTTGCTGACCAAGCAGCAGCCTCTGAATTAACCAGAATAAAAACCCCTTGGTTATGCGGCCCAGTGGATTGGGTTGATAAAAAATTAGCCTACGGAGCCATTTGTTACCTATCCCAAAAGCTACAAAAACCGTTATCAGAACTTTCAGAAAGTGATTTAAAGGAAAATCAAATGGCAGAGTTGCTAAAAAACCACCAATTACTATCCTTAACCGAAGAAATCGTAGAGAACCTGAAGGCTAAAATAAAAAGCAAGCAAGATTTACCCACTGAAAAGAAAATCCTTATTTTCGCCCCGCACCCTGACGACGACGTAATCTCTCTGGGGGCCACTATTAAAAAATTAATTGATAATAAGAACCAAATAGTTTCTGTTTATATGACCCCAGGCTATACTGCCGTGTTTGACTACGCGGTGGAAAATTTCCTTTTACAGCTGGAAAAAATTCATTTGGCTTTTGACTTTGAAGATAAATTTCAAAGTATTCGTGAAAATATCAGGCAATTTTTGCAAAAGAAAAACGCTTCTCCCTTCGGCTCCTTAGACACCCCCGAGGTTTTAAGGGTCAAAACGGTTATTAGGATGGTGGAAGCGATATCGGCCTGTGAATTTTTAGGGGTTCAAAAATATGAATTCTTAGAAATGCCGTTTTACAGAACCGGCGGAGCAAAAAAAATGCCCATCAGAGAGGGCGACATCCAAATGGTTTTCAATGTTTTAAATAAATATCAGCCCGATATTATTTTTGCTGCTGATGATTTAAATGATCCTCATGGCACTCATCGGTTATGTTTATCAGCCATTAAGCAAGCCTTGGCTCAATATCAAGGGAAGCCCCAGATCTGGTTTTACCGAGGCGCCTGGCAAGAATATCACCCAGGAGAGGCCAATGTTTTTATTCCTCTAACCAAAGAGGAAGTGGAAATAAAAAGAAAAAGTATCTTCCGCCATCAGTCACAAAAAGATACTCCTCCCATACCGGGAGCTAGCGATTTGGAGTTTTGGCAACGAGCTGAAATACGGAATAAAGCTACGGCCGATCTCCTGAAACTATATGGGATTGGTGATTATGAAGCCGTAGAAGCCTTTAAGGTTAAAGCGGTTGGCTAATCCGCAAGTTGGGCTTTTTGCGGCTTAATCGGACCGCCAAAAAAAAGACTCCCGAGGGTTTGGAATTTGCAGGTTAAATCAGTGGTAAAGAACTGGCGATGACCAGTTTTTTTAATTTGCCCCTCAATTTCTGGGTGCCGTTTAAGATAGAGCGCTAATTTTTCAGCCACCACTCTGCCTTCAGTAATAACTTTAATTTTTGGGCCAGCGATCTTTTTGATTTTCTTTTCCAAAAGTCCATAATGAGTGCAGCCCAAGATTAAAGTGTCTATGCTTTGGCCTAAAAGCGGCTTTAAATATTTTTTCAGGGCTAAATCGGCCACTACTGAATTATGCTCTCCGGCCTCCACAATCGGCACCAACAAAGGACAGGCTTCCTGGAAAACTTTAACCCTTGGATTTAATTTTAAGACCTCTCTTTGGAAAGTTAAAGAAGCTACTGTGCCTTCAGTGCCAATAACACCAATCCTAGCGTTTTTAGTTTTTTCCACAGCCTCTTCAGCTGCTGGGATAACCACTCCCAAAACCCTTCTTAACGGATAGTGTTTTCTCAAATAATCCTGCTGAATTTTCCTTAAGGCCTCTGCAGAAGCGGTATTACAAGCTAAGATAACTAAAGGGCAGCCTTGCTGAAACAAAAAATCCACAGCCTGTTCAGTGAATTTCAGAATAACCTCTTGAGATCTTGAGCCATAAGGGGTTCTGGCAGTATCGCCCAAGTACAAATAATCATATTGAGGCAAGGATTTAACAATCTGTCTTAAAATTTCCAAGCCCCCAAATCCAGAGTCAAAAACCCCTATCGGCCCTTTAGCTATTTTGTCCATACTTCTTTCTTTCAAAAACTACAAAGGAATAAGCGTAAGAATTTTTCTCGTCAGCCTTGCGGTCTTCTCTAAAAATTTCTTGCCAATGATTGTTATCAAATTCAGGGAAAAAAGTGTCTCCCTCAAAATTATGATGCACAAAAGTTAAATACATTTTATCAGCCAGAGGTAAAAACTGTTTATAAACTGAAGCGCCTCCACCAATCATGACCTCATCAGCTGGTTCGGCTAATTTTAAGGCCGCCTCCAAATCACTGGCCACCAAGCAACCATCGGCCCGGTAGCTTGGATTATTGCTTAAAACAATGTTGGTCCTGCCTGGTAAGGCCTTGCCAATAGACTCAAAAGTTCTAGCCCCCATAATGATAGGCTTGCCTAAACTTACTTTTTTAAAGTATTCAAAATCAGCCGGTAAATGCCAAGGCAAAGCATTATTCTTGCCAATCACCATATTGTCAGCCACAGCAGCGATAATAGAAATAATCATGCCTAAACTGCCATTTCCGCTTTAATTGGCGGGTGGCTTTGGTAATCAATTAACTTAATATCGTCCATAGCAAACTTATCAATATCTTTTATTTCGGGATTTAACCATAACTTAGGCGGAGCCAAGGGCACACGGGATAATTGCTCTTTAACCTGCTCAAAATGGTTTAAATAAATATGAGCATCCCCTAAAATATGGACAAATTCACCAACCCCCAAACCAACCACTTGAGCTACCATGCTCAAAAGCAATGAATAAGAAGCAATGTTAAACGGCACGCCCAAAAACATATCACAGCTTCGTTGATACATTAGTAATGAGAGCTTATTATTGGCTACAAAAAAATGATAAAGCAAATGGCAAGGCGGTAAAGCCATCATTTCCAGCTCTGCTGGATTCCACGCTGAAACCAGTGAACGAGTGTCATAGGGATTATTTTTAATATTCTCAATAGCCTTTTTAAGTTGATCAATTGGTTGATCAGTGTAGGGCGATTTCCAGCTTCGCCACTGAACACCATATACCCTGCCCAAGTCTCCTTCAAACTCGGCTTTAGGTTTCCAATAGGGAGCCTCGGCATTAGCATCCCAAATATGACAACCCATCTCTTGAAGCTTTTTATTATCGCTACTACCCATCAAAAACCACAATAGCTCTGCCTTCACAGCGTTAAAGGCCAATTTTTTGGTGGTTACAGCTGGGAAACCTTCAGCTAAATTAAAACGCATCGGCACGCCAAAAATTGCCCTTCTACCCACCCCTGTCCTATCAGGCCTGTCTACTCCATTATTCAAAACATATTGCAACGCTTCTAAATATTGTTTCATATTTTATCTGGGTTGATTATACCACAAAACAAGAGTCCTCAAAAATAGTTGCAAAAAACAGAAACAGCGCTAATAATTAAACTGGCTAAACAATGTTCTCATTATTAAATTTTATATAGAAACAGGAGGAAGCTAGCAATGGACAACAAACCGCCGGCTACTGGAGAAAAGATAACCGCTTTCTTATTTTTTGTTATTTCTTCTTGCGTCATTTTGTTATTTCTATATTACTCTGTCAAACCTTTACTACCTCCCAAGCAACCAACTATCATCGTGGAGGTAGTTGAAGTAACAATAACCCCAGTGCCTAGAGATGTATTCAGGGATTCCATAACCCTGAAGAATGAAATCTCCAGGGTATTTGACGGCTTATATGATGGAGATTGTGGGTCATACATGGGTTACCTAATTGTTAATGGGTTTAAACAAAATCTATTAACAAAGCAGGAAACTTTTGAATATATTCAAAAGCTGGAGAATCAATCGTCAATTAGGGAAAGCTGGTGGATTACAAAAGAAGTAAAAGAACTCCAAAAATCCCTGGACAGTACGTCCAGGGATTTCTCTATTCTTAATAATTAATGAATGATTTTATGGAACTTCTCCACCTCGTCCAGTTGTTCTTTCGTATTAATTCCCATTCCTTCAATGGCGTGATTAATTTCAATGGAATCAATCTTTTTGCCCTGGTCAGCAGCCAGCTTCATCATATCAGTTAAGTAGTACTCTTTGGCGTTATTATTATTGTCCAACCTGCTGATATTATCCCATAACCAATCGGCCTTAAAACAATAATACCCCAAATTAACTTCTCTAGTGGCTTTTTGTTCGTCTGTGGCGTCTTTAAATTCTACTGTGCCAACAATTTTTTGATCATCGTTCCTAATGATGCGGCCATAATTATAAAAAACGCTATACGGACCATCATAATTAGGCACCGTAAAAGTGGCCATACATAAAGCCGTGTCCTCATCACTATTCTCAAAACACTCTATCAATTCTCTCAAGGTCTTTTCAGCCACAAAAGGATGGTCGCCATATAAAACCAAAATGCCGCCAAACCCCATAGCCCCAAGGTCATCCTTAGCCTGGGCCACGGCATGACCAGTGCCTAGTTGTTCCCGCTGCCAAACATAATGGCATTGATGGCCAGTAGCTTCAATAACCTTCTCGCCTTGATAGCCAATAATTAAAGTAGGCTTGGGACATACCTTAATAACCGTTTCTAAAAGATGCAAAATAATGGGCTTGTCCTCCAGTAAATGCAAAACCTTAGGATATTCTGAATTCATCCTGGAGCCCTTGCCACCAGCTAAAATAACCACCTGCACTTTGTTTTTGTTTTCTTGAACCATTGTTTTTTATTATACAGATTCTGAAAAAAAAGAAAACGCCCCAGGCCACTTAGGGCCCAAGGGCGAAGTAAGGAATGATTAAAATTATTCACTTGGAGCAGTGGTAGTGGGAGACGTTGAGGTAGCTGGGTTTTCAGGGAAAGCAGCCTTTAATTCCTTTCTGGCTTTTTCCATAGCAGCCTGAAAATCCTGAAGTGCTTTCTCAATGGCCTTCCTTTTAGCCTCCACTAAGGAGTTAACCGTATCAGCCTTCTTTTCTATTTTATCCCTTAATGCCTTATAACTATCCCGAGCTGACTTTAATTGCTGCCTAACGTTACTAAGAATGGTCTTTTGATTGGCATTAGCCTCGCAATTAGTCTTGGCTTCGTCATAAGCAGCCACCACCTGTTGCTGAAAAGCCTTAATGGCATCGTTAACAGACTTTTTGCGGCTTTGTAAGGCCTCGTCCATTCCTTTCCTGAAATCAGCCACTGCGGTGTCCACTTTCGCTTGCCTATCAGCAATGGCCTTGCTAACAGCCGCTCTAAACTGCACTACGGCCTGCTTTTGGGCATCGGTTTGAGCCCTTTCTTCTAATTTTGTAAATTGATCTAACCTATTCTCTGCCCATTGGGACCGATGTTCAGCTCTTCGTTGGTCAATTGTTTGGCGATGGTCAGCAAGAGCTTGTAAAGTTTGCGTTCTTTTTTGATCTAGTTGCTGCTCTCTTTCAACTGTATTTTGAGTAAAACGATCGGCCGCTTGAACTAATTTTTCGCAAAAAACCTGACCAAGAGCTGAAGTGGTTGCTTCGCTATCTTGCGGGATTACTCTGGCTGCAACCGGTAACAACGGCAAAACCAAAGCCACTAACGTTATTAAACTAAAAATTGATAATATTTTTTTATAATCCATCTTCGGCAGTGCTTTGACCAATATCGCCAATGACCTCACTATCAGAAGTAACGAAACTGGTATCAATATTCTCTTCAGCTAAAATGTTATTTTCAGAGTTCACTTCTTGCAAAAAAGCGGAAACAACATCGTCAATGTTGCCGGTGGGTTCAGGCAGATTTAAAGCATTCTGGGAAGAAGCTGATTCTTGAGATGGCTCGGCTGGTTGCGGAGCTGGCTGATAAACAGCTTCCTGCACACTCTTCTTGTTTATGGAATCATAAACTACTGCCCCCACCAAACCACAACCCAATAACACAATCACAGCAATCGTTATAATTTTAGAAGTCATGGAAATTAGTCTTTAATTTAAGCGACCTTTATATTATTAGTTATATCTTAATTCTTTAATTAATCTTGAGCAACTCAACCTCAAAAATCAAGGTGGCATTTGGCGGGATAACACCACCAGCCCCCTTTGGACCATAGCCTAAGGCCGGAGGAATAGTTAATTTTCTTTTCTCCCCTACCTTCATCCCTAAAATCCCTTGCTCCCAGCCAGCAATCACCTGACCCTGTCCTAAAACAAACTCAAAGGGTTGGCCTCTGTCTAAACTTGAATCAAACTTAGTGCCATCAGTTAGGGTGCCGGTATATTGAACACTAACTTTATCACCAACCTTAACTGCTGTACCCGTGCCTTCTTTTAGGGTTTCTATTTTTAGCCCGGAGTTCTTGGTATTATTATTGCTTTCGTTATTACTATTTTCTGACATATTATTGGTTTGATTATTATTAATGGAATCACCTATTGGTAGCTGGCTATCAAGGCTTAAGTCTTTTCTTGCTCCCTCGGTTTTGTCCCACCAGACTTTCTGGACCACACCAGCTGCAACAATCACTAAAATAGCGCTAAGTAAAAAAATGTGTCTTTTTCCCATAAACGTAAGCTAGGCGGCAAAAACAGCTGCAGCTACCACTGTAGTCCACAGACCATCTTTTTGGCCTTGAGCTGACTGACAAACATTATTGGTTTTAAAAATTTTACCACTGGCCTGGTAAATCTGTTTTCTTTCGTCCCAAGCTGTATTGGGGTCAAACTCAATCCCCAAGGTGGTGGCCAACATAGTGGCCGCTAAGTCTTCAGCATAATCGCCGGCCTTTCTGGCTGTTTCGCCATAGGAATGATGTTCAGATAAATACCCATAGCCTGACTGATCCTTGGGTAAAGCTAAACCGATAGCTGCTGACAATAAACGATTCGGCTCGTTAGTATCCATTCTGGCTGAAACCACAAAAGTAATCTGCCCGGGCTGTAACAATTTCTTACCAACACTTGGCGGTACCATTTTGCAATTAGGCGGGAAGATACTAGAAACGCCAACCAAGTTGCACTTTTCAATGCCCGCCTTTCTAAGGGCCATTTCAAAAGAAGCTAAGCGGTCCTTATGAACACCCGCCCCCTTAGTAAAGAACATTTTAGAAGGTACAAAACTACCCATATGTAGTTGTGGAAGAACCAAATTATCAGCCCAAAAATTTTTTTGGTTAGACATTTAAGGTTCTTGTACTGCGATGTAATCTATTGTAACTATTTTACGAAGCAACACAATAGATACCTCCATTTACCAAATTGATCGCGAAAAAAATGGTAACCCTTACAGCCACGCCGCTCCAAAAATCGCTTAATGGCTCTTTTTTGTAACGAATCAAATTCTAAATATATAACGCCGTCATCAGCTAAAAATTGCTTAGCCTGCTGCAAAAATTTTTTAATATAAAAAAGCCCTTTATCTTTGGCAAACAAGGCTTTTTGAGGCTCAAAGTTTAAGGCTGACTTTTGCACTTTGCTCTTTTCCCCTTGAGCAATATAGGGTGGGTTAGCAAAGATACAGTCATACTGGCCTTTCACTTTTTCAAAAACATCGGATTTAATAACTTTATATCTCTTTTTGTCTATTTTGTTCAGTTTTAGGTTAAGCCTAATCTGTTTTAAGGCATTATCGTCAATATCCACAAAATCGCAGTGGCTTTTTTTAAGATGCTTTAACGCTGCGATACCGACACAACCAGACCCAGCAAAGATATCCAAGCACTTAAAAACGAGTGGGGATTTCAGTTTGTGGGCATCTGCTATCTTCCCGATCACGGAGCCTACCCAAAACTCTGTTTCAGCCCTGGGGATAAGAGGCCTATATCGCAAGTCAATTTTGCAACCCAAGAACTTTTTATAGCCTATCACATAATCCACCGGCTCTCCCCCCTGAAGCCTTGCGATATCTTTTTTAGCCTCCTTGGTAATTGTGCCATTGTATCTCTCATTCAACAACCAAGTTATTTCTTGGCTAATAACAGAGATTTTCTCTGGCCCATGGTTCAAAATTCTCATAAACAGTATAAGCAAAGGTGGCGCCGCCCTTATCTTCAAAAACCTGCCTAACCTTGGCTGAATCATCAATGAGCAGTGCTTTTTTGAAAGAATCCTGTTTTAATTTTTGTAAGGCAATATCAAAAAGACGCCCCCCTTCTTCATGCTTTAAAAAACCATGGTCGCAGGAATTAATAATAACCGGAAAGATTTTATCTAAATTATGATGCGGGATAGTTACCTCATTAAAAATATCCATATTATTGGTCACTAAGGCAACGCTGGTTCCCCTTTTCTGAAGATCGCCAGCTAGATCTAAAAGCCTTACCTCTAATTTCATCTGTTTAATGCTTTGGACCAAATAATCGCACAGCCTCTGATAATCCAGGCCCGTATTCTCGTTAATAAGCCAATTAATGCGCTCTGAAGTTAATTGCCCCCTCATCCACTTATCAGCCACACCAGGACCGTGGCCAAAAATACACTCTTCTATAAAATTATAGACTAAGGGGTAATCCCTTTTTAGACTGGCATAGAAAAAATCGTAATTCAAAACCCCGTCAAAATCAAAAAACACGGTTTGATATTTAAGAGCCATATATAATATCGTAATACTTTTTTAAAAAATAATCAAAAAAGAGCTGCGAGCCCTTATAGAAAAACCAATTAGTTAAAATTGTATAACTCATTTTAAGCTAATCTTATCAACAATTTATAACATTCGCTTCTTGTGCGATTATTTACTTGCCGGCTTTGATTTCAATAACATCACCATCCTGAACAGTATATTCTTTTCCCTCGGTGCGGATTAAGCCTCGGGAACGAGCGTTGCTGAAACCGCCAGCCTTAAGTAACTCTTGCCAATTAATAATCTCAGCTTTAATAAAAAACTCTTCAAAATCGCTATGAATAACGCCCCCAGCTTGAGGCGCCTTCTGCCCTCTCTCTAACGTCCAGGCCCGGGTTTCGTCTGGCCCGGTAGTAAAAAAAGTAATTAAATCTAAAATGGCATAAGCCTTTTTAATTAAATTATCTAAGCCCGATTTTTCTGGCAATCCAAAATCAATTCTTTCTTTAGGCCCTAAATCAGCCGCTTCCAACTCTGTTAAAATATCAAGTGTCAAATAGGGCCAATTATTTTTAACAAAAGCCTCCTTCACCTCATCAGAAACATCAGCCTCAACACCATTTAAAAGATAAAGCCGTTTTTTCATAGTCAAAAGGCATAAATTTTTCAAAAGCGCTTTTTCTTCTTCGGCGAGACCAGTCTCACTTAGAACCCTGCCCCCAGACAAAATCATTTGAACTTTTTTGACTAATTCCAATTCTTTAACTGCTTCCTTCTTGCCAGCTTTAGCCTCCCTCTCTAAACTCTCAACCCTTTTGGCAATTGTTTCTAAGTCTTTAAGGATTAACTCGGTGTCTAAAACTTCTTTATCGCGCAAGATATCAATACCCTGTTGGATATTCACAATTTTATCATTGTTAAAGGCTCGCAAAACATAAACGATAGCATCAGTTTCTCTGATATTGGCCAAAAATTTGTTACCCAAACCCTCGCCACAAGAAGCTCCCTTCACTAAGCCGGCAATATCCACAAACTCAATGGCCGTATAAATCTTTTTAGCCGACTTGGTTAGTTCAGCTAATTTATCCGCCCTTTCATCGGACACTGCCACTACACCCACATTGGGGTCAATAGTACAGAAAGGATAATTTTCTTTGGCAACCTGCTTTTTGGTAATTGTTTCAAATAAGGTTGACTTGCCCACATTAGGCAAGCCAACAATGCCGATTGATAGCATAAATTTTACGACTCATAATTTTTAGCAACTAGGTAAAACTCTTTACTGCCCTTCCGAACAGCCTTAGGCCTAAATCGTTTAAATATTTTAAAGTATTTACCTACTTCCTTTATAAACTCAACCACGCCCTCTCCTTCAAAAATCTTGCAAACAAAGTGGCCACCCTCTTCCAAAATATTTTTAGCGATTTCCAAGGCCCTTTTTGATAATTCCAAAGAATCAGCTGCATCTTTAAAATGAACTCCGGTAGTGTGCGGGGCTAAATCCGAAACCACTAAATTATATTTCTCATGTAGCTCTGGCAAGGCAAACAAATCTCCACCTAAAACGTCTTTCTTAATGAAAACAGCATTGCAAGGCAAATCAATTTTTAAGCCCTGCCTAACGGCAGGCAGGTCCACCATATCAATGCCAACCACCTTACCGCTTTTACCAACCCTATCAGACAAAAAAATCAACCACGAACCAGGCGCCGCCCCCAAATCCAAAACTTTATCGCCCTTTTTCACCAAACCAAACTCTTTATCAATTTCTTGAAGTTTGTAAACCGAACGGGCCGGATAATGGTCGGCCCTGGCTTGCCTGGTATAAAAATCGTGCTGACTTAATATCGGCTTCATAATATATCATATCTAAAATAGCAGATTATGAAATAAAACAAAAGGACAAACCCCAAAATCAGGGTCTGCCCATTGTTATAATGTGTATAACTATCGGCTCATCTCCCAAGGCTTTAATCTGCCCTGCATCATCAAGCCAAATATCAATCTGGCCTTCTCCAACAGCTTCGCCGGTGTCTACAACGACAAAAAGAATATCCTTCAATTCCCTTATCCCCTCAATCCTGAAGGTTGTACCCATCGGTAAAACCCGTTTTTGAGGATCCTGGCTTACCGCTACAGAGCCTAATTGAACCGGAGTTCCTGAAGCCGTTAATTTACCTTCCAGGAAATCGGGCGGTCCATAATGGGTCGGTAACACCGTCAAATGACGTAGCTGGCGATCTATTCTCTTGGGCAACTCAACTAGCACTGGTTTTGTTCTTACTTCTAGAGTACTGGGTAAATCATCAAATGATGAAAAACTACCCAAAGTGGGAGCAAAAACGAAACCGGTGAGAAATGCAACTAAAACTAAAAAAACGTATGTCTTCATAACTGCAATCCTCTCCATATCCTAACCCTATTTTGTTAAACGAAAAAGCGCTCAATAAATGAAGCGCCTCACAGCACTGATGTAATTATAACAAACTTTTAAAAAATGTAAAGGGACGGTTGGCCGCCCCTTGTGTACCTTGCTTTATAAAAGACCGAGGTCAGCCGCCAGGAGGTATGCGGCACCCACTAAAGCGTCTAAATTATTCGGGCCGGGCGTTTCAATAAACTTTAAATTTGACCTGTCCGCCCATTTTGGATTAACTAACATCTGACGCACTTTCTTTCTAATCAATTCTCCTATGCCCCGATCGAACATATCCGTCCCTGCCGTACCCTTATAAACAAAATATTTAAAGGTGTAAGCGCAACGGATATTATTGAGCAAACGCGCCAAAGCGTCTGCCACTGTATTATAAATTTCAACCGCCCATTCTTCACCAGCGGAGTAACATTCGCCAAGATAAGCGCCCGGGACCTTTCCCTCTGGCAACTTTTTACCAGCTAATAAAATAATAAATAGGTGGCAACCATTCTATCTATGGCTGGTCCAGAAGCTATGCCCTCTACGTGCCCTATGGCTAAATCGCCACATCTAGGATCAAACGGTGAAGAGCTAACAACCATGTGCCCAACTTCCGAGTCTAAGATTACCAGCTTGCCATCAACCAAAAGGGCATATTTAGCTCCAATACCTGTTCCAATAGTTATTATCAAGAATGGAGCGTTAGTTGGAATTCCGGCTTCTGCCCGCATGGCATGAACACCCCCAGCACTGGTCTCCATGTCATTACGGACACTTGACTTATACCGATGCCCAATCTTAGCTAACGTGAGGGTGGCGACTTTATGCCCCTCCAAATAGTGAGCATTCGGAGCAACAATCATTTTATTATGCTTGTCATTTACCCCAGCAATTGAATAACCCACACCAAGTATCCCAGGAACCATATCAGCGGTAGTGAAGTCAATCAATTCACTCACACTATTGATAGGTTTGCTTGTAATCAAATTATCTGCTTTCCAAAAGCGGCCTACGCTATTTAAAACAACGTCGGCCCTTGTTATTTTCCCAGAGCCACCAACATCAGCCGTTCTAAAAATCGTCTCTGCCATCGCAATTTCCTCCTCTTGCAAGGTTAAACTTTTTAGAAAATAAAAAATCATACAACATTTGTATGATCGTCTAATTTTTAATCTAAACCCAAGGGCCTAAATGTCAATAGTCTTAACAATAAAAGAAGGTTAGCGTACGACCTCACTGGATCTGACATTAAAAAGCCGCCCAAACAACAGGCGATTTTTTCTAATGCCACAAGTTTGCTTTCGCACCCCTGCCTTTTAACGCTAACCCCCCAGCTCTTCGAAAAGACTAACTTCATTAAAACACCAAAGTAATATTTGTCAACCGATTAACAGCAACATCAGCATCACGCCAACGCCAAGCAATAAAGCTAAAAATTGTTTGAGGGAATTTTTGAGATTAACGTCGTGATGAAGCTCGGGTATCAAGTCAGAGCCAGCGATATAAATAAACCCGCCAGCGGCAATAGGCATCATGATTAAAGAAAAATTGCTAACTTTCTGGCCGATTAGTAAAGCTGCCACAACCCCCACAACAGCGGTTAAGGCTGAAAGAAGGTTAAAGACCAAGGCTCTTTTAACCGAAAGGCCACTGTGCACCAAAACGCCAAAATCTCCAATTTCCTGCGGTATTTCATGCAAGATAACGGCCAAACTAGTGGTAATGCCTAAGGTGGGGCTCAACGAAAAACTGGCGCCGATTAAAACACCGTCAATAAAATTATGAATACCATCCCCCACCAAATTCATTAGAGCCGCTGGGCGGCAATGCATATGTTCTGGGACATGGCAATGTCGCCAACGAATTACTTTTTCCACAATAAAGAAAACGAAAATACCAGATAGAATATAAAATGGAAGGAAAAAATTACCGGCCATCCTCTCAAAGGTTTCGGGCAGGATATGGATAAAAGCATCGCCAAAAAGCCCGCCCACCGCAAAACTAACCAAGTAAAGCAAAATGTCCTGCAGCTTTTGACGGCTTAAAGACAGAAAAAAAACACCAATCAAGGATATTAAGCTAACAATGATAACGCTTATTAAAGAATAGAGCCAAATTGTAAATTCCATATATTATTGAATTTAACATAAAAACTGATAAGATAAAACTACGACTCTATATGAACAAGTATTTTACTAAAGAAGGTTTGGAAAAATTAAAAGAGGAATTGGAGTATTTAAAAACGACCAAACAAAAAGAAATTGCTGATGCTTTAAACTATGCCGCCAGTTTCGGCGACTTGTCAGAAAACGCTGCTTATCATCAAGCCAAAGAAGACAGGAAAAAGCTGATTGACCGTATCGTGGAGTTAGAACAAATTTTAAAAGGCGCCCAAGTAATGCAAAAGGTTTCCGGTGGCGGTGAAATAACGTTGGGCTGTTCAGTAACACTTGATTATGAAAACGAGAAACAAACTTTCCAAATCGTGGCCCCAGAGGAAGCCAGTATTATCAATAATAAAATCTCCTGTCAATCGCCATTAGGTAAATGCTTAGTCGGTAAAACCGCTGGAGAGGAGGTGGAAGTTAAAACAGAAAATTCCACTACTAAATATAAAATACTGGAAGTTAAGTGACGGGTTCAAACTAAAAGCAGCCTTTTTGATAAGGCTGTTTTTAGTTTGTGAAATTACTTAACCACACTATTGATAATGCCTTTCACGCTGTCTATAGGGATAGAGAAACCAATACTTTGAGAGCCAAGTACCGTAGCCACATTAATACCCACTACTTGACCATCTAAATTAACTAAAGGTCCTCCGGAATTACCTGGGTTGATAGCCGCATCTGTTTGAATCACGCCAGTCAGACTTTCAGTACTCCCTCCTCCAGAGGCTTGGATATCACGATTTAAACCGGAGATAATGCCAACGGAAACAGAATTATTATACTCACCCAAAGCATTGCCCACAGCAAAAACACTTTGACCCAACTTCAAAGACGAGGAGCTACCCAAATCAATCTTGCTATAACTGGAACCGCTAATTTTAATCACGGCAATATCCAGATTGGCATCACGATAAATCACGGCAGCCGCCCTTTGTGAACCATCATTTAAAAGCACAGTATATGTAGCTGAAGTATCTTCAGCTACATGACGGTTAGTTATGATATAGCCATTATTGGATACCAAAAAGCCAGTGCCTGCCCCTACTTCTTGTTTTTCAGTACCCTTTTGCCGGTACATTGGCACCTGGATGTTGAAATCTTTAAAATAGGGGTCGTCCCCGAAAGGATTGCCATAGACAATTTCTAATTTCGGCACATCCTTAGTAATAACAATAGAAACAACAGCCGGGGCTACCTTAGCCACAGCCGCTGTAAGCAGCTCTTCTTGAGATTTTTGTTTAACTACTTCTCTCCTGACAATTTCCTCTTGAACCAGCGGCGCTTTACCCACTTCTTCCTTTAAAATTTTCTCTAAAGAATCTAGTCTTGTTTCTAAAATATTAATCTGCTTGTTGCTGTCTTTAAAGTTTTTAATACTCAAAAGTCCAAACAAGGCAATACTCCCTGCCATCAACACCAATAACAATATCCCTAATCCCCCAAAAATTGTTTTTATAATTTTCTGCATATCTTTTTCTTTCTAAATTTTACTACTTTTCTTTTTTAAAAACAACCAAAACAAAGACACGACTGCAATCGCCAGCAAAAAAAGCGAGGCCGGCAAAGTAAAACGCCCCTGCCAGAAAGAAGCAAGCGCCGCCAAAAGAAAGGGGCCGTTTCTTTCATCAAGAATAATCTGTAAAGGAATCTTAACACCCGAGTTGGCTTTCATCATAGGCTCCCCAACAAGGGGTTTGGCCACCACCGAAAGATAAGTGGCGAAGACTCCAGCTTCTCGGCTTTTTATGGTTATGGCTACTTTTTTTGACTGGCCGCCCTCCAAAACAAAGCTTTCAGGCCTGGCTTTGATAATTTCAGAAAAACTATCAGGGTAAACTTCAAATAAGGCAACCTTATTATCTGGATTAGTAATCTCTATTTCTTTCTGAATCAAAACGTTAGCTTGACCATTTATATTTAGCGCAGCTGGACTAACCTTCAAGGAAACGGCCTGGGCAAGGCTGCAAACTAAAAGGGAAAAGAAAATTAAAACAACGATTAAAAAGTTTTTCATTGTTTAATAGCCCAAAAAGTAATCTCTCCTTTATTTAATCCAAAGTTACCTTGATAACTTAAGGGAATAGACAACTGCAAGGGCAAGGTTTGGCTTTTATTAGGGGTCAATTCAAGGCTAAAGGTATTCGGTCGCAATCCCGCAATAGATAAATTATCTCTAAAGATACCGGACCCAACCACTTCTGCCTCTAAAAAAACACCCATAGAACCATTATTGATACTTAAGGTAGTGGATGATTGCTGGCCGGGCCTTAACGTACCAAAATCTAGCTGATCAGGGCTAACTGAAAAGCTAATGATTGATTGGTCGCTTTCTGGTGGAACAGGTAACTTTTCAATATTAACGACCAATTGAGCCTGGTGCCCCATTGGAGCTATTCCAATTTTTAAATTTTCCTTAGGACTTCTTAAATAGCCCCTACCCTGCACAACCTGTTTTTCTAAAAACACTGGATAAAGGCCATCGGCTAAAATCTGTTGGTTAATTTCTACGGCGCCTAAAGCATTGGTTGTGAAATCAGAAGACCCTATCTTGATTTTCAGGGCTTCTATCTTTAAATCCTGCCAAGCACTTTGTTGCGGGTCCAAAAATTGAGTCTGTATTTTGATATTCTGATCGGCTTGGGAGACAATCAATTTAGTTAAAAACCAACCCTCCTCTAGCCACTCTCCAGAATACCAAACTACTTCATCATTGGGATCCAAAAAATAATTATCAGCCCCCACCTGCGGCGATAGACCGTTGACTAAGTACATCCAATTATTTTCATGGCCAATGCTATCTAAATAAAGCCCGAGGCCGGAAAACTCCTTAATATTATAATTGAAACCGCATTGTAGGGCACCCGAGGAAATCAGATCCAAGGCCGTTGCCCCGTTGACTTGAGCGTCACAAATAGTATTCTCCCCCTCAATCCTTAGATGATGCAAATTGAGATCGGTGGCAACGGGGTAAAACTTACCCAGTAAGGCCACCACCGCAAAACTGGTACAAAACTTATTATCGCCTGACTTTTGCCACCAAAAACCACCATCTGTATCCTGCAGTGATTGTAAAGATTGAACGGCGTGATGACCATTTTTGAACCAAGCGCTACCAAACGGATCTTGCTGCAGCTTATAAACAGCCGAGATAACCCAAGCATCAGAACAAGAATCAGAAACAGAACCTGCTGAATAAGGAAATCCTCCATCTTCATTTTGGGTTGATTTTAAATAAGCAGTCGCTCTTTGGACGGCCCCTGAAGTGTCAGCCGCTCCCGCTTCCTTTAGTGCCATAATGGCTGCTGCTGTATCGTTAGTATCGGAAGTAGCAGAAATGCTATACCCCCAGCCGCCATCTATATTTTGGTGGCTTAAAATATAGTCTTGGCTTGCCTGCACTTGACCTAACTGATCTTGCCCTAAAGCACCCAGCGCCAAAATGGCCCAAATATCATCATTTAATAAGTTAACATCGCCAAACTGATTATTCTGATAAAAGCCCTTTAGTTTTTCTACATAATTCTCATTACCAAAGTTAGTTGGATTTTTACCGACTGCAGTTAAAGCTAGAATATACTTGGCGTACCCTAGGGCTGTTTTTTCATTCACGCTTTGCAAAAAACTTAAATCAAGATTAGTTTCACCAGCAGAAGTTAAGGCCATCAGAGACCAAGCGTCAAAAGGCTGACTCCTAAGATAGGAAACGCCCTTTTGGGCTTGAGATTGATTACCCGTATCAACTTGAGCTAATCCAAAGGTTAAAAACAAAAAGCCCGCAATAATCAATAGGGCTAAAACAAGAAAAAATTTATGGCGCATAATGAAAAATCCCGCTTCAAGCGAGATGGGGGTTAGATCATTTAAGTTATAGCTCAAATGGTTAACCTCTCTTTGCTCGAAGAGAAAATAATTAACAGCTGCTTAATTAATCGGACAATTAAGCTTAAGGGCATTCTGGCTTCCCTGAAAGTTTTGAAAACTGACAGGGTTACAGTTGCGGCACAGCTCCGGATTCACACCGGATTCCCCCTTCAAGTAGGAAGGACTATCAAGCAGTGTTAATTGTAACGATTCAAAAGATAAAGTCAAGCTATTGGTTGCCTCATCAAAAAAGAGGTGGTACAATAAAAATATAATTACTAAAACTATGCCAAAAGAAACAAAAGAAAAAACACCCAAAGAATCAGCCGGCTGGAAAAAGGGTTTAAGTGGTTTGATAGAAACGCTTACCCAGCAAGCCACTAACTCTATTATTGAGCTTACCAAACATTCTATCCATCAAATCAATGAAGAAAAGAATAAAGCGGTAGCTAATTTTAAAAGAATGGTTATTTCTTCCATCTTGATGGGCGTAGGGTTTGTATTTTTATTGGTTGGCATCGCAATCGTTATCAACGAATACTTCACCGCCCGAAATTCGCTTGGTTATATCTTGGTTGGCCTAGCTGTAGTGATTGCTGGTTTATGGATAGGGCGCAAAAAATCGTAATTATACGTAAAAAGGTTGACAAAATAATTCAATTGAAATATGCCCCGTATGAGAATTTCGGCAGCTATTGAAAATAATTGCTAAATCCAAGCGGGGATAAATAAAAAATCAATGAATTCTCCCATAGAAGAGCGAAGCTCTCTATGGGACTAATCCAGCAGACAGCTTCGCTGTTCTGCTGGGTTCTACGGGATATGGCTAAAAAACAAATAGATGTAAAAAACGTCCAAGAACAAATGAAAGTGCTTCAGGCTAAAGCTGAAAAAGAAATTGAAAAGGTTAAAAAAGACTTAGAAAAAGCTAAAAACCAGGTAGAGGGCTTTGTGAAAAAGAATCCTGAAAAGGCAGCTTTAATTTCAGCTGGCATTGGCGTAGCCCTTGGGGCAGTTATGACAGCTTTGATGAAGGGCGGCAAGAAAAAATAATTTTTCTCTTTGATATTAAAAAGGCGGCGGGTGTTACCCGCCGCCTTTAGTTCATAAAGACTAAATAAGTTTTTCTAAAGACAGGCTATCGGCTGGAACTCCTTTAATAATGTAGGCTGAAAAAATCAAATCAGGGAATTCGTCAGCCAGCAGTGATTTTATTTTAGATAGATCACTCGCTTGGGTTTTGTACTCTTGATCAACGTCAGGAACCCCATAGGCGCCGCAATTGTCGTGGTATAGCATAACGACTTCTTGAATATTATGTAGTTGTTGGGAAAGTTTAATCTGCTTGATTAAAAAATCACGCTCGCCTGATTTATCAGACAATAAATCCTTACAGGCCCCCGCAACCGAAACTAAATCGTAAGATCCTTCAGAATAACCAACCCGCATCAACAATTGGCTTAAAATGCTGGGCTTAATACGAAAATCCATACAGCGAAAAACCAAAGCCCCACAACGATGATTAGTCATATTTTTTAATTTATATTTATGCTTCTACTTTTATGTCTTCTAACTACTTTAAGCCGGGCCAGCTCTTTCTCCAGATTAGAAACCAAGGCGGCGTTATCAACCATTTCCCGGCTGGCCGTTTTCATCATCTCTTCGGCCCTTCTTTTTGCTTCCTCGGCACGTTGTTCATCAATCTCGTAAGCATGCTCGGCCGTGTCAGCTAGAACTACAATTTCATTTTTCCCCACTTCTATTAAGCCACCGGAAACTGCCATCGGAATTTCTTTTTTGTTTTTTTTAAGCAACAACTCACCAGGCTTTAAAACAGAAACCAAAGGAATATGTTTTGGTAAAACCGTTATCTCCCCCTCGCTCGTAGGGAGAGTGGCTTGGTCAACCTCGTCCTCAAAAACAATTCTCTCTGGGGTGACAATTTTAAACTTGATTTTTTCCATAGATTATTTACCAATCTCATCAATACTACCCTTCATATAAAATTCCTGTTCAGCTACCTTATCATATCCGCCGTCCAAAATGGCCCGAAAGCCTTTTATGGTTTCTTTGAGGGGCACGTACTTACCTGCCCTACCCGTGAAGGTTTCAGCCACAGAAAATGGCTGCGATAAAAACCTTTGAATTTTTCTAGCCCGAGCCACCGTAACCTGATCTTCTTCTGATAATTCCTCCATACCTAAAATAGCAATAATATCCTGTAAATCTTTATAACGTTGCAACACCTTCTGTACCCTTTGGGCTACCGCATAATGATCGGGCCCAACGATGCGAGGATCCAAGATAGTTGAAGAGGAATCTAAGGGGTCAACTGCTGGATAAAGGCCTAATTCTGATAAAGCGCGAGACAAAACCACAGTGGAGTCCAAATGGGCAAAAGTTGTAGCTGGGGCTGGATCAGTTAAATCATCAGCTGGAACATAAACGGCCTGGACAGAGGTAATAGAACCCTTTTTAGTGGAAGTAATTCTTTCCTGCAACTCACCCATCTCTGTAGCCAAAGTTGGCTGATAACCTACGGCCGAAGGAATACGGCCCAACAAAGCTGACACTTCGGCTCCAGCTTGAGTAAATCTAAAAATATTATCAATAAACAACAAGATGTCCTTACCCTCTTCATCTCGGAAATACTCGGCCATAGTCAAGCCAGTGAGGCCCACCCTTAATCTGGCCCCCGGTGGCTCATTCATCTGACCAAAAACCAGGCTGGTGTTTTCCAAAACTCCGGACTCCTTCATATCTCTGTATAAATCATTGCCCTCGCGGGTTCTTTCCCCAACCCCAGCAAAAACCGAATAACCACCGTGCTGTAAAGCAATGTTGTGGATTAATTCCTGGATAACCACGGTTTTGCCAACGCCCGCTCCCCCAAATAATCCCACCTTACCGCCCTTTAAAAATGGGCAGATTAAATCAATCACTTTGATACCAGTTTCAAAAATTTCAGTCTTGGTTGATTGATCAGCAAACCGTGGAGCGGCCCTGTGAATCGGCCAAACCTTTTTAGACTTAACCGGTTCAGCCTCATCAAGCGGCTGGCCTAAAACGTTTAGTAACCTGCCCAGGGTTTCTGAGCCCACGGGAACAGTAATGGCAGAACCCGTATCTTTTACTTCCATGCCCCTTTTTAAGCCGTCGGTTGAATCTAAGGCAATGGAGCGCACTATTTTACCGCCTAAGTGTTGCTGAGTTTCCAGAACAATGGTAGTCCCTTCCCTCTTAACCTCCAAGGCGTTGTAAATGGCTGGCAATGCGTTTTCAAAATAAACATCAACCACTGGACCTATAATTTGCTTGATAACACCTTTATTCATATATTAAAATTATTTTGATTATCCCAAGGCCGCTTTAGCACCGGCGATTTCAGCAATTTCCCTGGTAATGCCGGCCTGTCTAGCTTGGTTATAAGTTAAAGTTAAGCCATCAATTATGTCACCCGTAGCGTCAGAAGCATTCCTCATAGCCGCCATGCGAGCAGAATGCTCTGCGGCGTTGGATTCCAATAAGGCCTGATAAATCTGCAAGGTGATTAAATGGGGCAAAAATCTCGCTAGAATTTCATCGGGGTGAGGCTCAAACAAGATTTCTCCTTCATGGCCCCTAGTTTTAATTTGACTGTCATCACTATACCATTCTTCGTTGGCCAAATTTTGAATAGGCAACAACAGCCTAATTTGCGGTCTTTGAGATAAAGCAGAAATAAAGTCCGTAAAAGCTAAAATAAATAAATCATATTGACCACTAGCATAGCCGTCCAAAATCATCTTGGATACGGGCAAAATTTCCTCCACAGTATTGGCTGCTTCTGCCTTCTCAAAAACAGCAGCCAGTTTTTTATGATGGCGGTTTAGCAATAAAGCCCCTTTTTTACCGATCACTATCCATTCATCGTCAACGCTATTTCCCAAAGAGCCCTTCAGCCTCTCAACGTAACTAATAGTTTTGCTGACAATCTGAGCATTAAAACCACCGCAAAGCCCTCTATTGCTGGAAAATAAAATGATACCAATCTTTTTAATTTCTTCCCGTTGATTTAAAAGCGGGTGCTGGCTTCTGTCTATCTTATCAGCAATATTAGCTAAAACATACCAGGCAGTTTGAGCATAATGACGAGATAAGGTAACGGCCTTAACAGCCTTTCTCATTTTAGCGGCAGCCACCATTTCCATAGTCTTAGTAATCTTCTTGATATTCTTAATTGACTTAATCCTAGTTTTAATTATCTTCACCGAAACAGCCATAAATTATTGATTAATGTAATCTAAGCCCTGCTTATAATTCGTGATGGCTTTCTTTAATTCTTCTTCAGCTTCTGGTCTCAACTCTTTTTCCATCTTAATCTTGCTGAACAGTTTCTCGTGGGAAGTAGCGCAATATTTCAAAAGCCCTTTCTCAAAATCCTGAATTTTCTCCACAGGCAAATCATCTAAATAACCATTAATGGCAGCATATAAAATAACTACCTGCTGTTCAACGGCCAAAGGCTGATACTGATCCTGTTTTAAAACTTCAGTCAGGCGCTTGCCCCTATTAATTTGTTTTTGCGTAGTTTGGTCCAAATCAGAGCCGAACTGGCTAAAGGCTGCCAATTCTCTGTACTGGGCCATCTCTAATTTCAGTCTGCCGGCCACTTGCTTCATGGCTTTAATTTGAGCAGCTGATCCCACTCTGGATACTGAAAGACCAGTATTGATAGCTGGCCGCACGCCCTGATAGAACAAGTCATTCTCTAAAAAAATCTGGCCATCAGTAATAGAAATAACATTGGTAGGGATATAAGCGGTAATATCGCCAGCTTGTGTTTCAATAATAGGCAGGGCCGTCAAGGTACCGCCACCATAATTTTCATTCAAACAAGCAGCTCTTTCCAATAAACGAGAATGCAAATAAAAAATATCACCCGGATAAGCCTCTCTGCCCGGTGGCCTCCTTAGTAATAAGGCTACCTCACGATAAGCCACAGCGTGTTTTGATAAGTCGTCATAGATAACCAAAACATCCTTGCCCTTGTCCATGAAATACTCTCCAAAAGAACAGCCAGCAAAAGGAGCAATATAAATCAAAGGGGCAGGATCAGATGCTCCAGCTAAAACCACGATTGTATAATCCATGGCCCCGTTGTCCTCTAACTCTTTCACCACTTGAGCCACCTTTGATTCTTTTTGTCCTATGGCCACATATATACAAACAACATCCTGGCCTTTCTGATTAATGATAGTATCAATGGCAATGGCTGTTTTGCCACTTTTCCTATCACCAATAATTAGTTCTCGCTGCCCTCGACCAATCGGAATCATGGCATCAATAGCTTTTAGGCCAGTCTGCAAAGGCTGGCTCACTGGCTTTCTAGTAATAACGCGTGGAGCAATTTTTTCAATAGGATAAAATTGACCTGATTTAATGTCGCCTTTATCATCCAAAGGAAGGCCGAGAGGATTCACAACCCGCCCAATCATAGCCTCTCCCACAGGCACCTCTAAAATCCGGCCCGTACTTTTAACAATTTGCCCTTCAGCAATTTTTTGGCAATCACCCATAACCATAACGCCTACAACGTCTTCTTCCAAATTTAAAGCCACACCAAAAACCCCCTTACCGAAATCCAAAATTTCAGCCATCATACATTCAGTTAAACCGCTCACTTTAGCCACACCATCACCCACCTCAATAACCACACCAACCTTTTCCGCTTTAGTTTCACCCTGATAGGCCTGAATCTGCTTTTTAAGCGTTGCTATTATAAAATCTTGATTCATGTTGTTTTAAATTATAAATTTAACAAGCCATCTGCGCTTTCAAATCTTCTAGTCTAGCCTTCAAGCTACCATCAAAAACCTTATCGCCAATTTGCAATATTAAACCCCCCAAAATTTTGGCCTCAACCAATAAATTTAATCTTACTTTCCTCCCTAAAATCTTTTCTATGGCCTTGTCTATTTTGTCGGCCTGCCGTTTATTTAATTGCCGGCTAGTAGTTATTTGAACCTCTGTTTCTCCTTCCTTCTTGGCTGCATATTCTTGAAAGTCACTAACAATTTCATCAAATTTATTTAAGAGCCCTTTTTTAGCTAAAAGGCCAGCAAAAACACCGACCTGTTTTTTTAGTTCCGCCTCACTTTTAGTCGATTGGCTAATTTCATACAATAAACGCCCATATTGCTTAATTATCCCTCTCTGTTTAACCATATAAAGTCTACTTTTTTAGTTCGCGCTCTGCTTCCTGCAGGGCTTTTTGGATTACTTCTGCATCAATTTTTTCGGTAACCTCTCCGCTTAAAACTTTTTGAGTAGCTAAGGCCACCAGATCAGCTACTTCTTTTTTAATCTGCTGGATCGTTTGTTTCTTTTCGGTTTCTATTTGTTTTTTGCCCTCTTCAGAAAGCCTTTCAGCTTCAATTTCGGCCTTAGCCAGTATTTGCCCCCTTTCTTGGTTAGCATTTTGATCCATTTCAACTAAAATTTTCTGGGCCTGCCGCCTAGCCTCTTGGATAATCTCTTTACGCTCTTTTTCAGCTTCAGCTAGCCTTTCAGCGCTCTCTTTAGCATCAGCCAAACCCTTTTCAATCATTCTAGCCCTTTCCTGCATCTTTTTACTCAAAGGCTTTAGGGCAAAAAACCATAGAACAAGCACTACAATACCAAAATTAATCAGCTGGGCCAGCATCAGCCTCCAATCCAAATGAAACGTTTCAACGATTGGATTATTCATAAAATAAAATTTAACTAATCGTAAAAGCAACCACTAAAGCATAAATGGCAACTGCCTCAGCAAAAGCACTGGCTAAAAGCATCGGCACTAAAATTTTGCCAGCAGCCTCGGGATTGCGGCCGATGGCTTCCATAGCCTTTGCACCAATCATGCCGATGCTCAAAGCTGGGCCGATGGCACCCAAGCCAATAGCAATAGCTTTGGCTAACATTGTAATCTCCATACTAATTTTGCAAGAAGCATCTTTGACTACTAAAAGCTTGGGCTTTTGGTAATGATAAAAATGCCTCTTTGATGTTAATAAGGTTAATGGGCCTCTTCATGGCCATGTGACATCATATTCAAAAATACCAAAGTTAAGATGGAAAAAATCAAGGCCTGAATTAGTCCAACAAACAACTCCAAAAACAAAAACGGTATCGGCGTAAAATAAGCAAATATTGAAGCCATCACTCCCAGTAGAATCTCGCCAGCCAACACATTACCAAACAACCGTAATGATAAAGAAGCGGTTTTAGCCAGCTCCCCTACCACCTCTACCAAGCCAACGAAAAATTTAATCGGATTAACAAATAAAACCGTGAAATCTCGCTCTTTAAAAATTTTCCTTGGTATTTCTAAAATTAAATTAATAGGGATAAAACGGTTAATATGCTTCCAGGCGCCAGTCCAAACTATGCCAACAATATGAGTAGCCACCACAACCATAATAGCCAAGGCTAAGGTCATATTTAAATCAGCCATACCGCTTCTAAAGAATGGCACAAAAAGAGTTACGCCATCCTCCTGACTCCAAAAACCGATAGAACCAACCCCCGGCAGAATACCCAACCAATTATTTATCAGGATAAAAAGGAATAGGGGCAAAACGATAGGAGCAAACTTTAAGGTTTTTTCCCGACTACCAGTGATGGAATCCGCAAAATTCAAGGCTCCTTCTAAGACCGCTTCCATCAAATTCTGAAAACCCTGCGGCACTAAAGCTATCTTGGAACGGATAGATATTGCCAATACTACAATCACTAAAACCGCTAACCAAGCTGTCAGAAGCGAGTTAACAATGGTAAAATCCTTAATTTGATAAATTGGCTCAGCTGCAATGGACATCCCCTGATGAGTTTGTTGGATATTGGCTTCCCCCATAATTATTGCTTACCCTGTTTTTCAATGCTTTTTATAAATCTTCTTGTCTCTTTCACAATCCCAAAACAGGTTGCTAAGAAAGCCAGACTCAAGCAAACCAAAAACAGCCAAGGCTTGGTGTTATACTTCTGATCAAGAAATTGCCCTACCAACAAAGCTAAAATAATTGGACCAATCAACCAGCCAGATAGTTGAACGAATAATTGCCATCCCTGCCTCTGGAATTTTTTATCATCATTATCAATTTTCTTATTTTCCATAAAAAAATATCTTTCAACGATACGCGAAAGATTTAATTATAGCCAGATGTAGCCAAAATTCAAGAGCCAATATAACCACTAACTTCTAGGCTGGCTCCGCAACTTAAGACTCCAATAGTGCCTTAATTTTCATTCTGATAATCTTCTCGCTTCTCTCATGCTCATCCAGCTTAGAAGAAATATATTTTATTTTTCTTTTAACCTGCGGGATGATTACGTACTCTAAAGCATTGACCCTGCGCCTGGTCTTTTCAATCTCAAAAGACAAAAGGCGGGCGGAATGTTCTTGAGCAGCTAATTGAAGCATCAACTCCAATGAGTCCCAAAAGCTTAGCAGAACTGACCGCAAGCCTAAGGGTGCAGAAAAATCAGAATAGGTTTTAAAGTCACCCTCAATCTTGTGCTGAAACTTGGGTATCCAAACACTCATAACATTTTCCTGCTCTACCGCCACCAACACTTTGGCTGAGGGGGCTAAAAATATCTCCTCCAGTTCTTTTTGATGCAAAAAGGCAGTAGTTAAAACAAACCTTTTAAAGCTATCTGCTAATTTTTCTTCCAAAACTTTTCTTTGGCTCTTGGTTTGCCTAATCAACTCCATAAATCTCTTCATCAGGCCATCTCTTTTATCTTTCAAAAGCTTGTGTCCATGCTGAGCAGTTTTTAGCTGCCGCTTAAGATGGAGATATTCCATTCTAGTTGCCTTAATTGATTCCATAAAATATTACAAAACGGAGGGCTGAAGATATTTGTTAATATATTCTTCCTTAACCCTTTTCATCTCACTTCTGGGCAGTAAGGCTAATAATTGCCAGCCTAAATCCAAGGTTTGTTGGATGGTGCGATCTTCATAATAACCCTGGTTAACAAATTTCTTCTCAAACTCATCGGCAAACTTCAAATAGGCCTTATCAACTTCTGATAGAGCAGACTCTCCCAAGATCAAAGATAGCTCCCTTACCTCCCTACCTTTAGCATAGAAAGCAAATAACTGATTTAAAACACCAGAATGGTCCTCTCTGGTTTTACCTTCTCCGATTCCCTTGTCTTTCAGGCGCGACAAAGAAGGCAAAACGTCAACCGGTGGGTAAAGCCCTCTTCGGTGCAAATCACGGGAGAGTAAAATTTGACCTTCGGTAATATAGCCTGACAAATCAGGGATGGGATGGGTAATGTCATCTTCGGGCATAGTTAAAATAGGAATTTGAGTGATGGATCCCGTTTTGTCTTTAATCCTACCGGCTCGTTCGTAAATAGTAGCCAAATCAGTGTATAAATAACCCGGGTAACCCCTTCGGCCCGGCACTTCTTTCCGAGCGGCCGACACCTCTCTTAACGCTTCGCAGTAATTGGTCATATCTGTTAAAATCACCAAAACCTGCATACCTTTTTCAAAGGCTAAAAACTCCGCGGCCGTTAAAGCAATCCTGGGCAAGGTGATTCTCTCAATTACAGGATCGTCAGCTAAGTTAATAAATACCACGGCCTTACTTAAGGCCCCAGTCTTCTTAAACTCTTCAATAAAAAATTCAGCCTCCTCAAAAGTAATCCCCATCGCCCCGAAAACCACAGAGAACTGTTCAGTACTACCCAAAACCTTAGCCTGACGGGCGATTTGAGCAGCCACCATAGAATGAGGAAGGCCAGCACCAGAAAAAATAGGCAATTTCTGGCCACGAACTAAAGTGTTTAAACCGTCAATAGTGGAAATACCGGTTTGGATAAAATCATTAGGATATGCCCGCCTGTACGGATTAATTGGGCTACCATTGACATCCAAGTATTTTTCAGCAGCTACTTCTGGTCCGCCATCTTTAGGAGTCCCAGCGCCATTAAAAACCCTACCCAGCATTTCCGCAGCAACCGGCAGCTTCATAGTTTTCCCCAAGAATCTGGCTTTGGAATTTTTCAGGTTTAAGCCCCTAATATCTTCAAAGACCTGCACAATGGCCTTACCCTCGCTAGCCTCTAATACCTTACCCCGCTTTCTGGTACCGTCCTGCATTTCAATCTCCACCAGCTCCTCATATTTAATACCCTCAACATCGTAAACAACCAATAAGGGACCGGCTGCATCTCTGATAGTTGTGTATGTTTTTAACATAAATTTATAATTAATTGATTGCAAAAGGTTAAACTTTTTCCACTTCTCCATTCAGTATTTCAAATTGCCCTAAGCCTTGTTCCGGTATCAGCTTCATCTTAGCCACCTTATCTTTTAGCTCCCCGCTCAAAAGATCGCTAACGGTCTTGCCTTGTCCAATGCCTTTCTCACCTTTTTCAAAGATATTCATAATGGTTTTAAGCATTAAATACTGCTTCTTTAAAGAGGTAAAAGAATCCTCATCCACAAAAGCATTTTGATGCAGGAAGTCTTCTCTAATAATCTTAGCAACTTCCAGCCAAAATTGATCACGAACCGACAAGGCCTCCACACCCACCAGTCTGACTATTTCCATTAATTCCGCCTCTTTTTGCAAAATTGCTAAGGCCTTTTCTCGGAAATTACCAAAACCGCTTCCCGCTTCTTTTTCAAAAAACTCTTTCAGGTTCTCATTATACAAAGAATAGCTGGTCAACCAGTTAATAGCTGGAAAATGACGCTTGTAGGCCAATGCGGCGTCCAAAGCCCAAAATACCTTAGTCACCCGCAAGGTATTTTGGGTAACAGGTTCAGACAAATCACCACCTGGAGGAGAAACAGCGCCCACCACCGTCAAGTAGCCAAGCCTATTATCATTGCCCAAGCATTGAACAGCTCCCGCCCGTTCGTAAAAAGCAGCGGTGCGAGATCCTAAGTAAGCTGGGTAACCCTCATCACCCGGCATCTCTTCTAGTCTGCCTGAAATCTCTCTTAAGGCTTCGGCCCACCTGGAAGTTGAGTCAGCCAAAATAGCTACTGAATAACCCATATCCCGAAAATACTCGGCAATAGTAATACCGGTATAGACAGAGGCCTCACGAGCAGCCACTGGCATATTAGAAGTGTTAGCAATCAAAACTGTGCGCTCCATCAAAGGGCGATTCGTCCTGGGATCCTTTAGCTCAGGAAATTCCATTAACAAATCCGTCATTTCATTACCCCGCTCACCGCAACCCACAAACACAATGACATCAGCATCTGACCACTTGGCAAACTGATGTTGAACCACAGTTTTACCACTCCCAAAAGGTCCCGGCACGCAACCGGCTCCACCCTTAGCAATCGGGAAAAAAGTATCAATCACTCGCTGCCCAGTAACCAAACCGCTATTGGGCACTAATTTTTTCTTAGAGGGCCGCGGTGTTCTGATGGGCCATTTTTGCGATAAGGTTACAATTTGTTCTTTCCCGCCAGTTCTGATTTTAGCTACCACCTCATCTAAAACATAATCCCCGGCTTTAACCATAAAAGAAATTTCGCCTGCTGGGAAATTAGGCGGCACCATTATTTTGTGTTTCAATAAAGCAGTTTCTTGCACTTCAGCAATAATGTCTCCGGGCTCCACCTGATCACCCTCTTTTTTCAGAGGCCGCAAGGGCCATTTTTTGCCGGCCCTAAGTGCCCTGGCCTCCAAGCCTCGACTGATAAAATCTCCGGATTTATCAGCCAAATCATTCAGAGGCCGCTGAATACCGTCATAAATTCCGGACATCATGCCGGGGCCTAATTCTACTGTCAGCGGTTCGCCAGTCAAATAAACCGGCTCACCGGGCCCAACGCCTGAAGTCTCCTCGTAAACTTGAATAAATACATTGTCTCCTTCCACCCTAATAACCTCCCCAATCAACTGGGCCTCCCCCGCCTTAACTACTTCATACATTTTGGCCCCAGGTAAACCAATGGCCACCACTAAAGGACCCGCTACCTTGATAATTTTTCCTGTTGTTGATGCTTCTTGCGTCATATAATTTGCAGATTAAATTTTAAAAATTAAATAAGAGTACTTATGGGTCAGCAACCAGGGTGTCGCTACCTAAGGCTCTCTCCATAATTCTTTTCAAACTTTCTCGCCCCTTTTCTCCAACACCCGAAACACCTGGCACCACCAAAACTGCTGGCAAGGCCCCCCTCATCAATAATTCTATTTCCTGGCCGTACTTCTGCATCATATCTTCAGTGACAAAAATTACAGCAAAGTCACCCTCCCTAATCTGTTGAAGAGTGATATTCAAATCACTTTCGTTGGAAACTCCAAACGTTTGGATGCCCAAGGCCTGAAAGGCTAAAACCGATTTTTTCTCTCCGATAATACCTATTTTCATAAGATTAGCTGCACAATAATTAACTATCAAATCGGCAGTAAAAGTTTTTCAATTTCTACCGTACTTAAATTATTGTCTTTCGCGAATAAAATTAAACGAATATTAAAATGACTGTTCATCTTGCGGTGGAAAAAGGCTAACACCTTTTCTAGGCCACAAGCCGTGTTCCTAGCTTTTTCCAAAACCCTATGGCTCAAGAACTTCTGCAAGCCCTGTTCTAAAAAAATTTCTGATTTATGCTTCAAAAAATCCTCAATTAAGAAAGAAAGATTTAAAATCTCTAAAAATTTAGCCAAGTTTTGTTCGGGGGTTTCCCCACCCTGATGAGCTAACAACTTCTGAATGTCCTGGGTTTTTAGATTGCCTCCCGATATGAACCAGCTATGACCATTCTGACGCACTGTGCTCTTAATATTGGCCACATCAATCTCCAGCCTCACCAGCTCAACCAAAAAAGAAGAAAGCTTTTTGGCTAGTTGAGCCTTAACTTGAAAATAAGCCTTATCTACCGCTGTTTCAATGGCTACTGAATCAATGGCTCCCATTTGATTTAATTCTGTTTGAGTCAAAAGCATAATGCGCTCCAGACATTCACTGCCCCCAGTTAACCGTTCGGCTAACAAATCTTCTACGGATTGATTTTTTTGCCAAACCTGCCCCACCCTCGTCACTAATCTTTGGTAGGGAATAAGCGTACAAAGAAAAGGCTCCATGCTTTGCGCTTGGCCTTTAAGCAGAAGCTCTTTTAAAGCAATCTTTAAATTCCAAACCTCAAAGGTTAGAAAGAGGTAAGCCGCCAGTTTGCCTTGGTCGTCTAAAATATTGGCCAATTTAGCCTTAAGGGCCACCAAGTCTTTTTCAAAAATTTTTTCAATTTCTTCAGTACCAACGGTTAGCTCACCCAAATCTGTGTCAAAAAGAACCAAAAAAGCGTTGGCTTTGTCTGGAGCAGTCAACATCCTCTCCTGATCATTCCTGCTTAATATTCTCTTTTCCCAAATATTTATCACGCCGCTAGCAAACTCGTACATAAAAAAATTAAGAAAACAAAGTGGCTAAAATCACCGGATCAGTTCTCTCCCGATTCTGGTTTAAAAGTTGAGAAAAACACAAATCAATCTCAACCCCCAAAGCAAGCACCAAAAACCCTTCTTCGGGCAAACCGTCGTGCACAGCTATCCGGCTATCCGTCAGAAGATGCTTCAAAAGAGGGGCCGTTCTTTTACCTGCCCGCACCTTACCCTCAAGGCCCCTGGGCAGGGTTCGGACCAGCTTAGTTAAAATCTTTTTCAGTTCGCCGTCGCTTAACTGGCTAAGT
>JAQTPV010000019.1:0-11270 GCA_028712605.1 Minisyncoccota bacterium
CTTCAAGATCTATGTTGATGACTCTGATTCAGACAAGTTAGTAATTGCCACCTCTTCCTCTGCTAATCTGTTAACCATTATGCAGAACGGTTATGTTGGTATTGGGACAAGTTCTTCACAGTCTCTTTTAGATGTGTCTGGAGTAATCCGTTCTACGGACTATACTGGGATGCCGCCTGCTGGTACTGGTGGAATTGGTGTGGAATTATACTATTATCCTGACATTAGCACTGGTTATTTATTATCTTTTGACCGTAGTGGTGGAGAGTATAAAAAGTTAGTGATGGAGGGAGTGCCGCTTCTTTTAAATGAAGGCAGTGGTGGCAATGTTGGTATTGGTACAACCACTCCTAATGCAACATTATCAATCAAAGCCGTAACTAATGTTCGCCCTTTCCAAATCGCCTCATCCTCTGGTAGTGATTTATTAGTTGTTGATACTAATGGTTATGTTGGCATTGGCACTTCCGCACCGCAAGATACTTTAGACGTAAATGGTTCCATCATTACAACAGGGATACAAGACCCCAGCAAAATTATGAAGGTGTTTTTCGCAGGAGCGTCAGATCAATCAATTGATTATGATGAGTATTCTTCAGATGATGCTGCACAAGCAGCCTATGTTAGCGGTTTTAGTTACTACAGATTGAAAATAACAGCTGTTAATGCGGGAGGGTCTCTTATAGGGCAAGTGCAAGTTTATAATGGGGCAAATTTAATAACACCAAGCAATATGACCTCTACTAGCACTCCAAGTCCTTATGTTTCATCGGCTAGCAGTAGTTGGGAGGGGGATTCTAATTGGAGAATTTGGTATGCTTTTGACTCATATATTGGCTCAAGCCCATCAGGACATATGGGATGGCATTATAATTCTGTATTGCCTAATTGGATTAAAATATATTTAGGGCAGGCATACCCGGCAACATCTTATAAAATATATTCTACTAGCCATAACTATTGTCCTTCGGCTTGGACGTTTGAGGGATCGAATACGGGCGCCTTTAGTGGAGAAGAAGCTGTTCTTGATTCTAGGAGTGGTATAGCTAATTGGGGGGCTGATACAGCAGTAACTTACGGCGTTAACACTCTTATTGCCTATTCTGAATCCACCATTGTTAATCAAGGTTCATATTCACTAAAAGTTGTTGCGCCACAAACTACTAGTTTAAATAATACCTTAACGCGAACGCTAGGTAGCCCAATAAATTTAACAGGCGCCAACACGATTAAGCTTGATATTCGTTCTTCTCGGACAGGTAGTAATATAAAAATAGGCCTTCACGATTCAGGAGGGGTGACTACTGAAACAACGCCCGATGTCACCTCTGCTGATGCCTGGCAGACAGTAAGTTGGGATGTGTCGGGAGTTAGTAATGGCGACAAAGATGCCATCGATAGAATCATTGTGACCATTACCAATGCAGATGCGACCACTACTTTCTATTTAGATAATATGTATGCAACAGGGGGTGTTTTAAATGATATCGCATTCACAACGAATGGCACAGAAAGAATGAGGATTAATAGTGCAGGTAACTTAGGTCTTGGCTCTACTACCCCTGCCTCTTTATTATCTGTAGCTGGGAATAGTTATTTCGCAGGCGACTCTACTACCACGGGCAACAATTATTTCGTTAATCTCTCCGCTGGCTCCATACCCTTTATTGGGACTAATGGATTATTATCTCAAAATAACTCTAATTTATATTGGGATAACACAAATTCAAGATTGGGGATTGGAAGCTCAACTCCGTATTCCACTTTGGATATTAGAGGTATAGTCAATACAAATCCTTTCAGGATTGCCTCTTCAAGTGGAGCTTCGCTTTTAACAATTGACCAGAGCGGGAATATTGGCCTTGGGACAGCCAGCCCTACAGTAAAATTTGACTTTGGATCTGGTAGCGTAGGCGCGCCGTCTGATAATAGCGCGGGTATGAAGATTAAGATGTTTGGTGATGGTTCAGGTAATAATGATTGGGGTATGGGGGTTAATACTAATGAATGGTGGACACTGCTTGGTGGCGCCACTTCTGCTACTAAATATAACATCTATGCCAACAGCGCAACTCCGGCAGCATTATTTACCATTCAAGGCGATGGCAAGGTAGGTATTGGCACCACCACTCCCTCTGTGCCTTTACACATTGTTGGTACCGACATAACTGGGCCGGCTTGGGTAAGCGGGGATGATTTGGCAGTTTTTGAAAACAATGACTATGCCAATATATTTTTATTAACTGCCACGAGTGGCTATGCCACTATTGGTTTTGCCGATAAAGATAATCGTGCTGCTGGATTTATACAATATTATCATGGTACGGATCTTCTTACTTTTGGCGCCAATGGAAATAGTAGGATGACTATTACTAATAATGGAAAGGTAGGTATTAATACTCAAGCACCAACAACTACTCTTGAAGTATATGACACAGCCACCTCTACTTTAACTATTACTTCTGCTTCAAGTACAGCCAGGGATGCCGTTTTGTCTTTTAGAACTGGGGCCACCCCAACCGAGAACTTCAAAATCTATGTTGACGACTCTGATTCAGACAAGTTAGTTATCGCCACTTCCACAAGTGGCAATCTGCTGACAATAACTCAAGGCGGTTATTTGGGCATCGGCACTTCCTCCCCAAGCTGGTTTGTGCAAATAAAAAAAGACCAAAATAACTATACCCCAATGATTTTAGAAAATGCTACAGCTGGGAGTGCTGCAAGAACACTCTTTGCACTTGTTGAGAATAATGCTACTGCTAAACAATTGGAAGTAGGATATTTGAATACGTCATTTACCTTAGGTGCAGGCTATGAAACTATGCCAGCTAGCGCAGGATATATCCTTGCTAACTCAGGAGCTACTGGGGGCCTTTCGATTATTACAGGAGCTGATGCTCCTATTCAATTTTCAACAGGAGGCACCGCTACTGCGAATAAAAGAATGATAATAACTGGGGCTGGTAATATTGGTGTTGGTACCACCACTCCCGATAAGACCTTAACGGTTAGGGGGGTTGCTAATATTAATCCTTTTGGGGTAGCCAGTTCATCTGGGGTAGATTTATTAACCGTAAACCAATCTGGTAATATTGGCATCGGCACATCAAGTCCATCATATAAGTTGGATGTTGGGGGCGCGATCAGGCAGACGAATGCCCAAAACTGCGCTGTGCTGAACGCAGATGCCGATGGTCAGCTTATTTGTACCGAGTCGTCTTTGAGGTATAAAGAGAATATTGAGGATTTGAGTTTTGACCAAGATAAGTTTTTGTCCCTTGAACCCAGGACATTCACATTTAAAAAAGATTTGCCGTTTAATATGCCAGGGGGACAGATTGGGTTTATCGCCGAAGAGGTGGAAAGTATTTTTCCTGAACTTGTGCAGTATAAGGATGGTCAACTCGATACCGTGAAATATCAAAATCTGCCAATTTATCTTTATGCCATTGTTAAGGAACAGCAAAAAGAGATTGAAAACTTAAAGGCACTTTCTGTCCAACAAAATATTGGCGGCTCTTTAGTTTTAGCTGAACCTATAAGGGCTAGCTTAGCGTCCATTGGCATTGAAATTAGCGCTAGCGGAGCGATAGGGGTTAAAAAAATAAAAACAGAGGAGATTGAGGTTGGTTCTCCTGAAAAGAGAACGGGCATTACGATTTATGATGAAGAAACGGGTGAACCATACTGCATCAAGATGAAGGCTGGAGCAATGATTAGCGTGGTCGGCAAGTGTGAAGTACTAAACCCAGCAAATCTTAGCGGTAGCAAAGGATTAGTACCCGGGCCTAATTTGTCTCCTGAAGCGTTTCAGCAAGTAGAGTCAACTTCAGCATCTGCGCTTCAGCCAGAGGCACAAGTAAATCCCCAAGAACAGTCTTCCGTTGAACAACTTACTCCAGCATCAGAACCAATGGAGGAACCTGCTTCAGCCGAGCTAATTCCAATTGAGCAACCTCAAGTTGAACAACCGGTTTTGCAAAGCGAACCCATATCAATACCGACCGAATAACAGGGGAGCAGGATTTACTATCTGGACAATAGGCTCTGAGAGATTATTTTCACAATTGGCAGATTATGTTTTTTAGGTTAAAATAAACATTATGAGCAAGCCGCTTCTTTTAAGCTCAAACTTAAGGGGAGGGCAAGTCTTTATAATTAATCTTATGTCCAAAACGTTCAGTTTTTTAACCAAAATCTCTATCTATGGCTTAGTATTCTTAATGCCATTATTTTTCTTGCCATTTACTGTTGAACCGTTTGAATTCAACAAGATTTATTTACTTTTCTTTTTAACTGCAGTTGGCGTTTTAGCATGGTTAGCGGGCATGATTTTTAATCAAAAACAACTGAAGTTCAATCGGACTCGTTTGGACATATTCGTACTCATTTATCTGTTGGTTATGGTTTTGAGCGCGGCGCTTTCTTTAGACAAAAATGCTAGCATCTTTGGTTTTTATGGCAGGGCTTGGCCATCATTGTTGGGCATTCTATCGTTAGGAGGATTTTACTTTTTAATTGTTAATAATGTTGGGTTTGCAGAAGGGGACAGGGCCAAGGTGTCCGTTGTAAGTTTGGTCAAAGTTTTATCGGTTTCTACGCTTTTGGGCCTTTTGATCAGCTATGCTTCTTTGTTGGGTATCTGGGATAAGATTGGCAAAGTGATTCCTTTCATACCACAATTAATGAAAATTAGGGCCTTTAGCACAGTGGGCGGATTTTTCATTGAAGGCTATCTCATTGATTCTCTGGAAGCTTTCTGTTTGTTTTTGGGCTTCACGTTGCCTCTTTTAGTGGTTTGGACGGCTTTTTCCCATCAGCAGAATAGAAAGACTGGCTTATGGAATTATTTTTTTATTATTCCACTTTTGGTTTTAGGGTTCATCATGATGGCTTTGGTTAACTTTTGGCCAGCCTGGCTGTCTTTAACTTTAGCTTTGGTGGCATTTTTAGCTTTAGCCTTAAGGAGCAGGTTGTTTAGAGACAAAATCAATCGTTTGGCCTTGGTGATGATTATGCTGGGTTTATCTTTATTCTTTTTAGTACCCGCCCTGTTCGGATTTAGTAACCCGCTTATTAAAGTTTTAGCTCAAAATAAGATTATTGGCGGGTTGCAAAATAAAATTATTATTAGCGCTTTGCCTCAAAATGTAGATTGGGGGTTGGCTATCAATGGGGTAAAGGCTAACCCAATCTTGGGTGCTGGGGTAGGGAACCTGCCTTACGTTTTTTCCAAATATAAACCCGAGAGCTTCCAGAAAGGTCCATTTTGGCAATTCCGTTTTGATAGATTAAGTAGTGATTGGGCAGAGAGGCTGGCCACCACTGGCTTAGTGGGGTCATTGGTTTATTTACTTTTGGTTGTGATGGTGGTGATTTTTAGCTTAGGTTTTTTGAAGATGAGCATCAAGAGGGCTCAAGATGGGGTTGATCGAGAAATCAGCTTTCAAGAAGTGGGTTTTGCGATAGTGATGTTTGTAGGTTTAATTTCTCTATTAATTAGTCAGATATTCTATTATCAAAATACTACTTTGGCTTTTTACTTTTGGTTAATGCTGGGACTGTCTTCTGCTGGTTGGTCCTTGGCTCAGCAGAAAGAGAAGAAATTTGACTTTCAGGACTTTCCGGAATTGGGTTTAATTTTTACAGTTGTATTTATTGTGTTGACTATTGGTTTAGTTTTAATTTGCTTGCCATTAGTCCAGAATTATTGGGCGGATGTAAATTATAGGAATTATTTAGTCAGCTCTGGTCAGGATATCGCCAAATTGGAATCGGCTGCTAAAATGGCTGGTGATCAGGCTACTTATCATACAGTTTTGTCTTTAGCTTACTTTAAAAAGTTTAGTGAAGAGATTGCCAAGCCTCAACCAGATCCTCAGGTAGTGCGTAATATGCTTTTATTGACTAGACAAGAAGCCAATAAGGCTATGACATCTGGCTCAAATAGGGTAGTTGCTCAAGAATTGGCAGGCGTTGTATATCGGGACATGAGGGCTCCGGCTTTAACCTTAGCTACTGTGGCTATTGATAATTTAGAAAAGTCTTTGCAGAATAATCCCGATGATCAAAAGGTTCTCTCTGATTTAGACCAAATAAAAAAGCTGGCCCAAGAATTTGAGCAAATGCCGTTGGTGGCTTTTGAAAGGGCAGTAAGTCTAGACCCTCAAAATCCAGTTTTGCTAACCGAGCTGGGCAAACTTAAAAAAGATCAAAATGATTTAGCGGCGGCTAAAAGTCTGTTTGAGAAAGCTATCGCCCAAAGAGCCGATTACATTTTTCCTTATTTGCAGCTTTCCTTAATTTATGAGGCTGAGGGCAACAGTAAAGAAGCCACTGCTTTGTTAGAGGGAGTTGTGCAGCAGGCCCCGACGTGGGTGGAAGCAAGATTCCATTTAGGCAGGCTATATTACAACGATAAAAATTATGACAGCGCTATTCAGCAATTCCAGCAGGCCTTGAGGTATTACCCCGATCATTCTAATTCGATGTATTCTTTAGCTAAGATTTATGAAAAGCGGGGCGAAAACCAAAAAGCCCTCCAGCTCTTAGAGAGAGTATTGGAGCTTAATCCTAATAATCAAGACGTTATTAAGGAGATTGATTCTTTGAACGGCAGCATCCAAGCTTCAAGTTCAACTGCAGAGGGTGATAAACTAAAGAAGTAATATAGCGAAGATTTTATGACCCAAAAAGTTAAAAAAGAAAAGGCCCAAAAAAAAGGGAAAACTAATGGACCCCTCCTGTTAACCGAAAGTCCACTTAAGCCCAGAAAGTTGAGAGTGAGGGTGATTGGTATCGGCGGGGGAGGGGTTTCGGTGATCAGCGAAATGGCCAATCCATCCAAGTCGTATTTGGATAATGGGCAATATCTTTTGGGCAGCGTGAGCTTTTGGGCCTTAGATACTGATGCTCGAGTGTTTCAAAAGGCCAAAAAGGGTGTGAAGGTGTTGCAGTTTGGTGAGAAACTGGCGCGAGGCTTGGGAACGGGTATGGATATTGATTTGGCCCAGAAGGCGGCCGAAGAAGATAAAGAAAAGCTTGTTAAGGTTTTTAAAGAGCAGGATATTATTATTATGGTCGGATGTTTAGGTGGGGGTGTAGCGTCTGGGGCCGGCTCTATATTGGCGCGGCTAGCTCAAGAGCAAAAAGCAGTCACTTTGGGTATTTTTACTTTACCCTTTAGTTTCGAAGGAGAAAAAAAGATGCAATTAGCTAAAAGAGCATCTGAAAGATTAAAAGATAATTTGTCGGGTGTTATAGTGGTGCCCAATGAAAAGATTTTTCAAATTGCCGACAAGAAGATGCCCCTAAAAAAATCCTTTTCTGTTTTAAATCAAATTTTTGCAGCTTGGTTGAACGGGCTTTTGGAGATCATTTTAAAGCCTAGCTTGATAAATATTGACTTTGCTGATTTAAAAACTATTCTAGAGTCACGAGGCTCTAGTATGTTTTTGGGACAGGCTATTACGCATGGGCCCAATAGAGCAGAGGAGGCTGTGAAGAATATTTTTCATAATCAGCTTTTTGACGGGCCACCGAAATTAGTTGATAAAATTCTTTTTAACATTACAGGCGGCCGGGATTTAAATATCAAAGAAGTGGAAGTGGTTAGCCAAAGTATTTCCCAATTAAACCCCAAGGCCAAAATTATTTTCGGGCTTTCACAAGATCAAAAATATTCTGGGAAAATGAAAGTAACATTATTGGCTGTTAGTGAGGGGGAGAAAAGAAGGACAACCGAAAAAAATAGCGAGCCAATAAAGAAGTCAAAGATAAGAGCCCAGCATATTTTAAGGTCCAAAAAGAAAATAAGGGCCTTGTTAACCAGGGTTGATAAGAAGAGAGGGAGGCTTGAGCTTAGTGGTAATATCAAAAATACTATTAGAAAAACCGGCTTAGAGGTGCAAGAGGCCGAAGAGGCTCAAACTCAAGAAGAGCTAGTTAAGGAGGTTACTTGGGAGATTCCGGCTTTTTTGAGAAAAAGAATGGAATAAGATAATTTAAAATATCAAAAAAGTTTAAAATTTATTTTTATGTCAGAAGTTAAAAAAGCAGTCATACCAGCAGCAGGATTAAGTAGCCGTTTCTTGCCCTTAACTAAAGTAGTTTGCAAGCAATTGTTGCCTGTGGGTGATTTGCCTATGATAGAGCATGTAGTCAGAGAGGTTAAAGATTCTGATATGGATCAGGTTGTTTTTGTTTTATCAGAGGCTCAAAAAATAATTTTAGACTACTTTAAAAGAAGGCCTAAGCTGGAGCATATCTTAGAAAGTAGGGGGCAGAAAGAAATTTTAGAAAAACTGCAGGAGCATGATCAAGAATTAGAATCATTAGCTATTTCTTCTGTTCAACAGATTTCTCCTCGTGGTGATGGGGACGCCATCTTAAAAGCAAAAAACCAGGTGGCCAAAGAACCCTTTGCTGTTTTATTTTCCGATGATTTATTTGTAGCCAAGGTTCCAGCTACTGAACAACTGAAGCAGGTTTATTCAACCGCTCAAAAATCAGTTATTGGGCTTAAAAAAATGCCGCCCGAAAAAGTTCCAGCTTACGGGGCCGTGAAAGTAGAAAAAATTGCCAGCCGTCTTTACAAGATTAAAGATATTATAGAGAAGCCGCCGATTGATAAAGCGCCGTCTGATTTAGTGATTTGCGGGCGCTATATCTTAATGCCTGATGTTTTTAGTTATTTGGATGGAGTAACGCCTAATAAAAAGGGAGAAGTTATTTTGGCCGATGCTCTAAAGGCGATGCTGGAAGATGGTAAGATTATTTATGGTTATGATATTGAGGGTGAATGGCTAGAGTGTGGCAAAACAGCTGATTGGCTAAAATCTAATTTATTAGTTTGCTTGGAGCATCCCGAATACGGGCCGATGCTTCGAGACTGGGTTAAAAAATTTAAAAATTAAAAATATTTTTATGATTAAAATTACCAAAGAGATTTTAAAGTCAATTTATCAAGCAAGGCCGTTTGAAGCTAAGAAGTACGATTACGGTCTTTTGTTGGTGATTGGTGGGGGGGAATTTTACACGGGCTCACCGGCTCTATCGGCCATGGCGGCTTTTAGGGCGGGGGTTGATATGGTGCAGATTTTAGCACCCAAGAGAGCAGCCGATATTATTGCTGGCTTTTCACCCAATTTGGCCGCCTATCCTTTAAATGGCCTTTGGTTGGACGAAGAGGACTTGCCAAGCCTTTTATCCTTTACGCAATCAGCTCAAGCTGTAGCGGGAGAAAAAACCGCCGTAATTATTGGTGGAGGACTGGGTCGGTCGGAAGAAACCAAACAAACGGTCATTAATTACCTAAAAGAAATGCAAAATATTAAGGCCGTGATTGATGCTGACGGCATCTATGCCGTAGCAAAGAATTTAGAGCTTGTGCGGGGCCGAAATTTCATTTTTACGCCACACGCTTATGAATTTTCCGTTCTAACGGGTAGAGAGGTTAAGGGTTTAACCTTAGAACAAAAAGTAATAATCGTTCAAGAGGAGGCCCAGAAATTAGGTGGAATAATTATTTTGAAAGGCAAAGATGATGTTATTTCTGATGGTCAGGAAGTAGCCATTGATGCTTCCGGTACCCCTTATATGACGGTTGGTGGAACAGGCGATACATTAGCTGGCATTTGCGGATCTTTGTTGGCCCAAGGGATTGATCCGTTTGAGGCAGCTCAAGCAGCTAGCTATATTAATGGTAGGGCTGGAGAGCTAGCGACGGTAAAATTTGGGCCAGGTATGTTGGCTACTGATGTGATTGAGTTGATACCGGACATAATTAAAAATTAAAACCCTATGCTTTATGACCTTGTTATTATTGGCGGAGGGCCAGCTGGTATCACAGCTGGCATTTATGCTGTAAGGAAAAAATTAAAAACTTTGGTTATTGCTAAGGATTTTTTTGGCCAGATTGCCAAAACTCGGCAAGTAGATAACTGGCCGGGTGATTTAGGCATTTCAGGGATAGATTTGATGAAAAAAATGGAAAGCCATCTGAAGTCTTTAACTTCAGAAATTTTAGCTGGCGATAAAGTGGTTAACGTTGAAAAGAGGAAAAATAGCTTTTTAATTAAAACCCAAGCCGGTCAAGAACTGGAAGGTAAGGCTGTGCTGGTGGCTACTGGTAGAACCGAAAAAAAACTGGGCGTTCCGGGCGAACAAGAATTAGTAGGTAGGGGAGTATCTTATTGTACTATTTGTGATGCCCCCTTTTTTCAAGATAAGAGAGTGGCGGTGATTGGTGGTGGCAACTCGGCTTTGGGGGCGGCTTTGGACTTGGCCAAATATGCTTCAGAAGTTTTCATTTTATTCAAAGGCCAAACGATGGTTGCTGATGAGTGCTTGCAGGGATTAATAAAGGTTCAACCCAAGATAAAAGTTTTCTTGCAGAAAAACATAATAGCCATAGACGGTCAAGGAAAGGTGGAGAGCGTATCTTATCAGGATAATGTTTCTGGTAATGAGGAACAAATAGCTGTTGAGGGCGTTTTTATTAATATAGGGACTGTGCCGACAGTGGATTTTTTGGCTGGTTTGGTCAGACAGAATGAGGGCGGAGAGATTGAAATCAATCCAAAGAATAATGCCACCTCCCAAGAGGGTATTTTTGCGGCCGGAGATGTTACAGACAGTAGCTGGAAACAATTTGTCATAGCGGCTGGCGAAGGAGCGAAGGCCGCTCTAGCGGCTTACAATTATTTAAACAAATTAGAGAATTAATTTGATGAGCAAAATTATTAGCTTAAAAGCTAGAGAAATTTTAGAATCAAGGGGCTTCCCTACAGTGGAAGTTGTTTTAGTAACAGAAGAGGGTGAATTCTCTGAATCCTCTCCAGCTGGTACTTCTTGCGGAGAGGGAGAGGCTTTAGAGTTAAGGGACGGCGGAGAAAGACTAGAAGGGCAAGGGGTTCTGAAAGCCGTTGATAATGTAGAGCGGGTGATAGCCCCCGCCATAGTAGGCCAAACCTTAGAGAACCCTAAGAGTTTTGACAATCTTTTAATCAAATTGGATGGCACGGTTAATAAGTCCAAATTAGGCGCTAATGCTATTTTAGCCACCTCTTTGGCTATTTGGCGAGCCTCGGCAGTAGCCAGCGGTACAAAACTCTACCAGTTTATAGCCAATCAATATAGGGGGGAGTTGAGCCCCTTAAGGCTTCGGCCTTGTTTCAATCTCTTAGAAGGAGGGGAACACGCGGGCAATCATTTATCTGTGCAAGAGTTCTTGGTTATTCCTCAAAGCCATAGTTTTGCTGAAAATT
>JAQTPV010000019.1:11280-14890 GCA_028712605.1 Minisyncoccota bacterium
AGCCTATTTAAGTTTAAAGGAAATTTTATTGCAAAGGTTTGGGCCCCAAGCTGTTAATGTAGGTTATGAGGGTGGTTTCGCCCCAGATCTTTCTAAAGTTGAGCAGGCGCTTGATTTGCTGATGGAAGTCTTTCGGCAATTTGGTAGTAAGCATAATATTCATCTTGGTTTGGATGTGGCTGCTTCTGAATTTTATCAAGGCCGCCATTATAATTTTGAGGGGCAGGAGAGAATACCTCAAGAAATGGCTGAGATCTATCAAGGGCTAACGAAAAAATATCCCCTCCTTTACCTAGAAGATCCTTTTTCCCAGGACGATATGCAAGCTTGGCGGCAATTTACTAATTCTGCTGACTCTTTGATAGTGGTGGGCGATGATTTGACTACTACTAATCCCGACAAAATAAAAATAGCCAAAGAGCAAGGTTTATGCAATGCAGTGATTATCAAGCCAAATCAAATCGGCACGGTTACTGAAACTTTGGAAGCAGTTAGATTGGCCCAATCTTATGGCTGGCAGGTTATAGTTTCACATAGGTCAGGTGAAACCACTGAAGATTTTATTGCTGATTTGGCAGTTGGGGTTGGGGCTGACTTCGTTAAGTTTGGCGCCCCAGCCAGGGGAGAGAGGGTAATTAAATATAATAGGCTTTTAGAAATAGAAGGAGAAATTATCTAATTATGAAAATTATTTTGTTGATCATAGACGGGTTAGGGGATAGGCCCATTCAAGAGTTAGGCAATAAGACACCCTTGGAAGCAGCCAGAAAGCCCAACCTTGATTTGATGGCTAAACAAGGCATAGTGGGCTTGGTGAAGCCAACTTATTACGTTGGCCCTTTTCCGACTTCCAAAGATGCCCATCTGTCTTTGTTTGGTTATGATTTAAGGAAGTGGCAAATGGGCCGCGGTGTTTTTGAAGCCTTTGGTGTAGATTGGGCTTTTCGGAAAGGCGACGTAGCCTTGAGGGGTAATTTCGCCACCATTGATCCGGAAACAAAAAAGATTATTGATCGCCGTGCTGGCCGCATTGAAAAGACCGAGCCCTTGATTGAAGCATTGCAGGGTATGAAAATAAAAGGAATTCATTTTTTTCTTAGGAAAAGTGTCTATCAAAGGATAGCGGTGATAATGAGGGGTAAGGGGCTATCAGAAAAAGTTTCAGACGGTGATTTACATGTTGATAAAATTGTGGCCCCTAAAATCAAGCCACAAGTCAATAAGAGGGACGCCTTTTTCACGGCCCAAGTGCTTAACGAGTTTTTAGAGAAGAGCCACCAAATCTTAGAGAGTCATTCTTTTAATCACAAAAGAGTCAAGCAGGGGCTTTTACCGGCTAACTATATATTATTAAGAGAGGCAGGCATTAAGAAGGCTTTGCCGAGTTTCAGGAAACTCTGGGGCTTTAGGGCCTGCTGTGTTGCTGGGGGGGGGTTGTACCGAGGCATTGCCAAGGCTTTAGGAATGGACTTGATTAACGTGAAAGGGGCTAACGGCAAAGATAATACAAACCTAAAGGGAAAGTTTGAGGCGGCTGAAAAAGCCCTTAGTGAATATGATTTTGTATATTGTCACGTGAAAGCCGTAGATAATTTTGGGCACGATGGCGATTGTTTGGGCAAAAAAAAGATGATTGAAAAAATTGACGAATTTTTACCCGTTCTCTTGAGGTCTAAGGCCGTGCTGGTGGTTACGGGCGATCACTGTACCCCGTGTTCCTTAAAGGAGCATTCTAGTGATTTGATTCCGGTTTTAGTTTTTGGCGATGGCCAAGATAGGGTTAAAACCTTTTCTGAAAAGGCTTGCAGGGTCGGGGGACTGGGTTTGGTGCGCGGTATTGATTTACTTCATAAAATAATTAAAATTAGTAGTACCAACGTTAATTAACAGTTTCGGTTTTTACAATTTATATTGGTTGAGCCACTCTAAATTGCTAAAGAGCGAAGTTGATAAAAATTCAATATGAGTAACACAGGTTCCCCAAAGGAAAAAACCGCTAATTTTTTAGAGGGTAAAAATTTAATCATAGGCATCTTAGTTTTGATTTGCTTAGCTTTAGTGGGCTATGTTGTGTGGGCCACCGATATGGTTCATTACATTAGTAAAGATAAGGCCGCTGAAAAAGCGATTAGCTATATTAACAAGGAAATGCTGGGCGGCAGATTTACGGCAGAGGTGTCTGGCAACGTAGAGGAAGATAAGGGTATTTACCAGCTCTATAAATTTAAAATCAAAATCGATGGTCAGGAAATTCCTTCCTATGTTTATGTGACAAGAAACGGTACTATATTGTTTCCGGAAAGTGCTTCCTTGAAAGAGGTTGCAACTACAACTAAGGCAGTCACGTGTGATACCGTTCAAAAAGCCGACAAGCCAGCCTTGGAAGCCTTTGTCGTCAGCAACTGTCCTTACGGTTTACAAATGCAGAGAATCTTAGCTGAAGTAGTTAAGGCCGATCAAAGCATTGCTGAAAATATTAAGATTAGCTACATTGGTTCTGTCGAAAATGGTAAGATTGTTTCTATGCACGGCGATCAAGAGGCCCAAGAGAATTTACGGCAGATTTGTATCAGAGAAGAACAAAAGGATAAGTTTTATCCCTACTTGTCTTGCTATATGAAGAAAGGTGAAACAGCCACTTGTTTAAAAGAGGTGGGAGTTGACGAAAATCAATTGAACTCTTGTATGACCGATTCCAATAAGGGTTTAAAATATGCTCAAGTTGATTTTTCAACAGCCACTCAATATGGAGTCAGTGGCTCACCTACCTTATTCTTAAATGGCAGTCAGGTGAATGAGTTTGACTTCGGTGGTCGAACTGCCCAAGCTTTGAAAAGTCTGCTGTGCTGTGGCTTCAATAGTCAGCCCTCTATTTGCTCACAGCAGTTGAGTACGGATGAGGCAGCAGTTGCTTTTTCTGAACAATACTCTGGCGGTACCAGTTCAGGAGATAGTAGTTGCGCTCAATAATAAAGCACTATGACCACAAAAGTTAAGGTTTATAGCACTCCGTTTTGCCCTTATTGTGTTTCCTTAAAAGAATTTTTAAAAGAAAATGGTGTTGTTTTTGAAGAGATAGACGTTTCTACTGATCTGGTCGCTCAAAAAGAAATGATTGAAAAATCTGGTCAAATGGGAGTGCCAGTTATGGAGATTGGCGCTGACATTGTGATTGGCTTTGATAAGGAAACTATTTTACAACTTCTTGATGTAACTAAATAATTTATTTTTATGGCAAAAATTGCCGTTAATGGCTTCGGGCGGATCGGCATGCTGGTTGCTAGAAGGATTTTGGATAAGCATCCATCTTTGGAAATAGTGGCTGTTAATGATTTGGCTAATGAGTCCGAGCTGAAAAAGATTTTCCAAAATGACCCTGTTTATGGGCTTTATCCAAAAAAGATAAAGGCCCAATTTTTTCAAGAGTCAGAACCGGTTCAATTACCCTGGAGAGACTTAGATATAGAAATCGTGTTAGAGTGCTCCGGCACTTTGACTGAATTTGAGGGCGCTAAAAAACATTTAACGGCTGGTGCCAAGAAAGTTATTATATCTGCCCCGAGCGATTCAGAGGAGGTGCCAACTTATCTTTTAGGGGTGAATGCAATAG
>JAQTPV010000020.1 GCA_028712605.1 Minisyncoccota bacterium
TGTAAGTAAAAATAACTTTGTGCTCCTTGCTATTTTTCTTGAGTACCATAGGACATGAAAATCCTGTGGGAAGCCGGCTGAACTATCAGCCAAAGCTAAATACTACCTGCTCACCGATAGTGAACTAGTACCGTGAGGGAAAGGTGAAAAGCAGCCCGGTGAGGGCAGTGAAATAGAACCTGAAATCATTTGCTCACAAAGAGTCGGAGCCCCTCCATCCGCAAGGATGTCGGGGTGACGGCGTGCTTTTTGCAGAACGAGCCAACGAGTTTAACTAGACAGCTTGTCTAAGCCCCTCTGGGGTGCAGGCACAGCGAAAGCGAGTGTTAATAGCGCGATTTTGCTGTCTACTTAAGACCCGAAGCCAGGCGAGCTTACCATGGGCAGGGTGAATTCCACTGAAAAGTGGAAGGAGGCCCGAACCAGTTAGCTGTGCAATACTTTTGGATGACCTGTGGTAAGAAGTGAAAAGCTAATCGAGCCTGGGAATAGCTGGTTCTCTCCGAAATAGCTTTAGGGCTAGCCCGGTGAATTTAATTTTATGGGGGTAGAGCACTGAATAGATTATCTTTGGGATTACCCGGATAATCTTCTCAAACTCCGAATACCATAAAATTTTAGCCGGAGTCAGAACGCGGGAGCTAAGTTCCGCGCTCAAAAGGGAAACAGCCCAGATCACAATCTAAGGTCCCTAAATTTGAACTAAGTGTTAAGTAAGGAAGTGGATTCTCATTAATAGCTAGGAGGTTAGCTTAGAGGCAGCTATCCTTTAAAAAGTGCGTAACAGCTTACTATCTGAGAGGATCCGCGCCGAAGATTTCCGGGACTCAAGTTCAATACCGAAGATGTGGATTTATTATGTTGATTTTTCAACATTTTAAGTGGTAGGAGAGCGTCCAGTATTCAACGAAGCTGAACCGTAAGGTTTGGTGGAGAGTACTGGAGTGAGAATGTTGGCATGAGTAACCACAATCAGTGTGAAAACCCCTGACACCGTAAACCCAAGGGTTCCTTGGCAATGACAATCAGCCAAGGGTTAGGCGGCCCTAACCGGATGCCCGAGAGGACATTCGGGATGGACAGACGGTTAATATTCCGTCCCGCCTATTAGATAACCTCAAGATGACGAAGAGCAGTACTTTGGGCGTGTTATTGGATTTGCGTTTGCTACATCAGGATTTCCAAGTGTAGTGAAGATGTCCCGATGCGTCGGGAATAATCCAAAGGAGCGCTTTTCCCAGAAAAGTCTTGAGTATCTATCTAATGGGCCCCGTACCGTAAACCGACACAGGTGGGTGGGCGTAAGTGTGCCAAGGTGAACGGGCTAGACCTCCTTAAGGAACTAGGCAAAAAAGCGGCCGTAAGTTCGCGATAAGGCCTGCCGTCTTAGGACGGCTTCAACAAAAGACTCCAGGCGACTGTTTAACAAAAACACAGGTTCCTGCTAACTCGTAAGAGGATGTATAGGAGCTGAAGCCTGACCAGTGCTGGAGTGTTAAAAACGGGGGTGTGGTTGGACGCAAGTTCGGCCAGGCTCACTGTTCTAAGCCTCCAGTGAACGTCCGCGGTAACTCTGACCGTGTTAAAGTAGCGTAATCCCTTGCCGAGTAAGTTTCGGCCCGCATGAAAGGCATAACGATCTGGAGACTGTCTCAAGGAGGTACCCGGTGAAAACGCAATTCCCGTGAAGATGCGGGATACCTGCGGCTAGACGAAAAGACCCCAGGAGCTTTACTACAGCCTGATATTGGGCTTTGGTTTTGGATGCGTAGCGTAGGTGGGAGGATTCGAGGTTCTACTCTCGGGTAGGGCTGATCCGACAATGAAACACCACCCTTTCAGAATCTTTGTCCTAACCGGGCACATAAATTGCATTCAGCAATCATTTTAAGTTGGATGTAATCTATGTGCTCGGAACAGTGTCTGGCGGGTAGTTTAAGTGGGGCGCTTTTCTCCTAAAAAGTAACGGAGAAGTTTAAAGGTTGGCTAGGTGCGGATGGAAATCGCACTGATAGGGCAAAGCCACAAGCCAGCTTTACTGCGAGACGTACCAGTCGAGCAGTTGCGAAAGCAGAACTTAGTGAACCGACCCCGAGTCATAGGATTAGGGGAGATAATCGGCTAAAAGTTACCCTGGGGATAACAGGCTGGTAGGGCCTGAGAGTTCACATCGACGGCCCTGTTCGGCACCTCGATGTCGGCTCACCACAGCGTGGGGGTGGAGAAGCTCCCAAGCGTTGGGCTGTTCGCCCATTAAAGTGGTACGTGAGCTGGGTTCAGTACGTCGTGAGACAGTAAAACATATCCTTGCTGTCTATAAATCTAGCCATATGCTGGAAACTCTGGCGAATCCGGTGCTACTCGGTTATAATAAAATATTATCAATAAATTATTATGGCCAGTGAAAATGCATCCGGTGCAGACAATCAGCAGGTAACCAATATTTTGCGTCGTAAACAAATAACCCCAGATTATATCTGTGGCTTAGTTGATGGCGAGGGTTGTTTTTATATCCTTGCCACCAATAGAATTGCTTGTGAGTTTAAAATCAGCCAAAAAGAAAAGGAGGTTTTGTATGAAATCAAAAAATTCTTTGGCTGCGGCTATATCAAGTCCAATTCCGACAAAGGCCAAACCTTTGTCTATATCGTAAAAGATATCAAGAGCTTGGACGAGATTATAAAGCCTTTTTTCACAAAGCACCGTTTATTTGTTAAATACAAGCAGTTTGATAAATTTGCCCAAGCAGTTGACTTGATCAAAAGAAAACTGCATCTGAACAAAAATGGCCAAACTGTGATAAATCGCATAAAATTGGGAACCTCAGAGACTGTATGCTAGAACCCTTAGCCGTCAAGGCTTAAAGGGTAAGATACAGTCCGAACTGCATAGCGATATGCAGAATCAAGAAGAAATTCTTGGTCGCCAAGCTTATAAGCATTATAGGCTCGGTCATTAAAGTAACAGAGTGACGGACTCTATCTACCGCAGGCGTTTGAGTCTTGAGAGGAGTTCGAAGTAGTACGAGAGGACCCTTCGGAGCTAACCTCTGGTTTGCCAGCTGTCCTGCCAAGGGCATTGCTGGGTAGCTAACGTTGGTTCGGGATAAGCGCTGAAGGCATATAAGCGCGAAGCCCACCTCAAGATAAGGACTCTCTAAGATCCCTCAAAGATGATGAGGTTGATAGGCTCTAGGTGTAAGGGCAGTAATGCTTTTAGCCGAGGAGTACTAATCGATCGATCAGCCAGCAATCAATGTTAATCATAAAAAACTTATTATAATTATTGCAAATACTATAAGGGGGCTATTCCGAGAGTGCTCCACCTGTTCCCATCCCGAACACAGAAGTGAAATCTCTCATGGCCGATGATAGTCCTTTGGGCGAAAGTAGGTAGCTCCCTTATAGTGTTTACAATTTCCCCGCCCCCTCCTTAAGGAAGGCGGGGTTTGCGTTTTTTCAGGGAATCAGGCTATAATGGCTTTATGAAAAGGAAATACAAAATTATCTTTTGGACTTTATTCTTGCTTGCCCTATGTTTAGTTATGATTTTTTGGAATAATCCAGTCCGAAATAGCCTTCTAGGTGCTACTTCAAGCCTACAGAAATCGCTTTGGCAGGCTGGATCCAATACCAGCGAATTCTTGGGGGCTATTTTGAAAAGTCAAGGTCTGAAAACTGAAAATGAAGACCTAAAAACTGAAAATATTGCCCTTAAATCCCAAATCTCTGAATTAAAAATAGCCCAACAAGACAATATTGAACTAAAAAAGGCGTTGGGGCTACAAACTGACAAAAAATGGCAAGTAGAAATGGTCAATATCGTTAGTAAAGACCAAAAAAGAGATACCCTAATCATTGATAAGGGCCAAAAACAAGATTTAGCCAAGGATATGCCTGTGATTACAGCCGAGGGTGCCTTAGTTGGGAAGATAACAGAGGCTTTCAGTGACTTTTCTGAAGTTACCTTAATTTCAGAAACTGACTTCAGCTTTAATATTGAAATCCAAGCCGAAAACAATCCTTCCGGAGTCGCCAGGGGCAGCGGGGGATTCCAAGTCGGTTTTGACTATATCCCCAAGGACGCAGCTATAAAAATAGGGGACTTAATAACAACAGCTTCTATGAACGAAATTTTCCCTAGGGGTCTTTTGGTTGGTGAAATTGGCTCGTTGGAAAAAAGCGACGCTGAACCCTACCAGAAAGGGGCCATCGCGCCGTTTTTTGTGCAAAGCCAACTTAAAACGCTTTTTGTAGTTAGAAGATACAGCCCATGAGAACTATCATCAGCTTGGTTATGATTATTGTCAGCTCCCTTTTGGCTCTGGTCCAAACCAGCTTTTTTTCTTACCCCGGACTATTAGGAGGAAGCTTAAATCTTATTTTTTTATTAGTCATCATATTGAGTTTTAGCGAAAGCAGAAGTAATTGGGGGCTTTGGACTGCTTTCTGGGGCGGATTATTTTTAGATCTTTTTTCTACTCATCCTTTTGGTCTGGCCATAGTTACCTTATCCAGCACAGCCATCATAGCTAAAAAAATGTCAGGGTTAATGCAAAAGTCCTTGACGGCCAAAGTTCTCCTTTTCCTGATTTCTTTTCTATGCTATCAATTAGTCAATGGCGGGGTCACCTTATTTTTTTCCTTTATAAAACATACGTCCTCGTTTCAGCTTAACCTATCAAGTATGTTAGCAATCATAGTAAGCCTTGGGTACCACTTACTTATTTTTATTGTTTTAATGTTACTGCCTCAATTTCATCAAAAGAATAATCATCGCTATGGCTATTTTTAAACACAAAATCAGGAATGGCTTTCATGATCAGGAAATAGAACTGGAGGATATATTTATGGATAAAGTAATCCAAGGGAAATCCGAAGCCATGGAAATCTGGGAAAGGAAACTTGAAGTCCCTTTAAGGAAAAGGGCCTTTTGGTTTTTGTGGGGATTGGTCTTAATGGTTTCAGGTATATTGCTCTATATCTGTTTTACACTGCAGGTTCAATCGTACAGTGACTTTAAAAGCAAGGCTGATAATAATAAATTTATGATAGCTTATTTATCAGCCAGCCGCGGTATCATTTACGACCAAGCAATGGAGCCTTTGGTCAAAAATGAGGCCAGTTTTGATTTATGGGTTAAAAAATCAGAAATGAGTTCTGAAGGTAACGAAATAGAAGCCTTAGCCTCCATCGTGAGTTTACCTGCTGCGCAGTTGCAAGAATTAATCAATCAAAAAACGGAAAATGAATTCATAGTTAAGAAAAATCTTAACCATGAGGAGCTAATCCTCTTTGAAGCCAAGCAACACGATTTCCCCGGGTTTTACATCCAAAAAGGCATCCTAAGGGTTTATGAAAGTGAAAAAGCCTTGGGCCCGATTTTAGGTTATCTGGGTAAAATCGCTCCCGAAGAATTGAGTAAACTTAGCGATTATCAATTGCCAGATGAAATCGGTAAGGAAGGCTTGGAAAAATTTTATGAAGATATTTTAAGAGAGCAAAAAGGTAAATTCCAAATAGAAAGAAATGCTAAGGGAGAAGAAATCTCCAAAAAAATTATTGAGTATCCAAAATCCGGCAATAGCTTAGTTCTATCAATTGAGCTAGATTTGCAAGAAAAGATTATAGAGGTCTTAGGGGGCGTAATGCAAGATACCGGCACCAAAAAGGCAGCTGTGGTGGCTATCAATCCCCAAAATGGAGAAGTGTTGGCCTCTGTTTCTCTGCCCTCTTTTGACAATAACCTTTTCGCTAGCGGGATAAGCGCTAAAGACTTTAAAACCATCAACGAAAATCCAAACAACCCTCAATTAAATCGCATTATCGCCGGCCTTTACCCAACCGGTTCTACTATCAAACCATTTATAGCCTCAGCCGCCTTGGAAGAAAAGGTGATAACTGAAGATACTCAATTATGGTGCCCCTTAAAAATATGTCTGGAGAATAAATATACTGGTAAGGGTGAATGCTTTGTAGATAACAAGTTTCACGGTACCAGTGATGTCAGAAGGGCCATTGCTGAATCAGTCAACCCTTTCTTTTATTTGGTGGGCGGAGGCTATACTGCTCCTAAGCGGACAAGTGAGTTTTTTGACCCCCTCTTGCCCGAACATCTTGAAGGATTAGGCGTAAGCAAGATAGAAAAATATTTAAATTTATTTGGATTTGGCACTTCAACAGGTATTGACTTGCCTGGTGAAGCACCCGGAAGAGTGCCCAGCCCAACTTGGAAACAAGGGTACTTTAATACAGCCCTGGAAAAAATCTGGTTTCAAGGCGACACATATAACTTAGCCATCGGCCAAGGATATTTTTTAGCCACGCCCCTGCAAGTAGCTGTTGGGGTTTCAACCATCGCCAATGAAGGCAAGCTCATCAAGCCCCACTTGGTCAAAAAGATAATGGATGCTTTCGGCAACACCATCCAAGAAAGCAACCCCGATATTATTAGAGAAAACTTTATTTCCCCTCACAATTTACAAGTAGTTAGGGAAGGTATGAGGCAAACCGTTAACTCACCAGCCGGCTCGGCCCTTTCCTTAAATTCCTTACCTATCAAAGTGGCGGCTAAAACCGGTACTGCCCAGATTGGTAAAAAAGATGTGTATGAAAACTGGATTGCCGCCTTTGCCCCCTATGGGAAACCGGAGATTGTTTTAGTGATATTGCTGGAAGAGGTGCCTGGCATCCAACCAGTTGCCCAAAGGACCGCTCGAGAAATTTTGGATTGGTACTTCTTAACTCATCCCGTAAGTAATCCATAACAAAAAACACCGAAGATACAACCTTCGGTGTTTTTTGTTGGTTAAATTTTTTTGTAAAGATTATTAAAATCCAGACTATATTTACCTTTGCTAAAAAGCGGCCCTATTTTTTGAAAGCCTATTTTTTGTATCAAATGATCTAGCTCGGCCTTAGTTAAAAGGTCTTTATCGCTCCTTAGGGGGTCATAATTGTCTTTTTGATTATTATAGATAGAGTCTTGGCAAATATTTTCAATAAAAAATATTTTAGAAACTACCCTATATATTTCTAATAAAGCCTTGTGCACGGCCTCTTTTTTTAGGTAATAAACGGCATCACAAGTTAGAACCACCTCAAAACTATTGTCAGCTAAGGGCAAGTCAAGGATATCGCCAAATTGCAGGTATTGTTTAACCGGTGAGTTTTCTAAACAAAAAGGCGACACTTCTGTGCCCCACGCCTCATAACCTAACTTTCTTAAGCCCAATACCACCCCGCCTAGACCACAACCAACATCCAGGAACTTCCATGATTTTTCAGGTTTGATTTTTTTGATCAGTTGCTTGGCATAATCAAGACCCTCTTGCTTAAAGTCTGATAAATAGTCAGTGTAGCCGCCAGAGGTGTAATATTCCTTATTAAATTCCTTAAACAATTTCTTCCTATCCCTCATACTTTAGTAAGGGAATCGCCTGAAACCACCTGTCTTTCCATTGATAATTATTCTCTAAGAAATCAATTTTCTTAACGCCCATTCTTAAAGCATCCTCTATCTCTAAAGCGTTGAAATAGTTGCCAATGCCAGAAAAATCCTTAACATTATAACCGCAAATTAAGGCATAGTAACAATCCTTCGTCACGGCTATTAAATCTACTCCAGCCACCTTTCTGCCAATCTTTACTGTAATCATCTTTATTTCATAGCCAGCCTTTTTACCGGCCATTTTAATCACATGACGAAAAACAGCCTTGTCTTCCGGATACTCATCCCAATCACTATGCTGGCCTTTTTCTCGGCATCTTTGACTGCTTAATTTAAAAAGATATTTCAAATCAGAGAAATTATTTATAATAATCTGGGGGTTTTGTCTCCCAATGCGGGCCCTATCTTTCTTCAGGCTATGGCGCCGGTTCTTCTTCAACTTCTTCAAATAGTCATCTAAAATTTTCATTCCTCGTAAATCTAAAACATATTTTGGGTCATCGGGAATCAAGGTCACAAAATTACTGGCTTCGCCCATATTACGACAAGCGGAAACGCTAATAGTATTCAATAAAATCGGCTTGGGACAAATTTCCGATAGGATGGGAATGAAAATCTGATCGCGGACAAAAAATTTATTATCCTCCTGCCACCATCCGCCGAACCAAAAATATTTCTTGTCCCACTCTTCATACCACAAGGGCAACAAACCGATTTTTGTTTCACCGCTTTTTAACAGTATAAAATGCAGTTCGGGCTTATAGGCCTTGTAAAAAGCTGCTCTAAAATCCCATAAATCAAAAAGGGACTTCTTGGGACTAAATTCATCCCATAGCTGGAAACAAATCTTCGCATCAGAAAAAACCTCCATTCTTAAATCTTTAATAATGTCAGCATAACCATGCTTAATATAGAAGTTTTTTAATTTGGCTGGCAACTTTATGGGGAGAGTGTTGCCTTTTTCTTGTTTTTTTAGCTGGACTTGAATTTTGCCTTTCACCGCTAAAGACAACGGTAAAGCTTCAACAATTTCCATTGGTTTTAAATGATAACAAGATTTTCAACATTAGAAAATTCAATCATTGAACAATCTTGCCATTAGGGTTAATGGGAAAAGAAAAATTCTAAAATAAAAATAAAATGAATTAAATTATTTTATTGTAGAACGTTTAAGAATAATTTCAATTGTGGATAACTTAAAAATTTTTTGGAGGCTCTGATTAGCAAAATTCATATTGAATTTCAACGATTTATAGCTATAATTAAAGAAAAAACTATGAGCAGTCTTGATGAGATTAAAAAAATAAGGATAGAGAAAGTAAAGAAAGTTGAAAGAGCCGGTTTCAATCCTTACCCAGCAACAACCAAAAGGACACACCGCATCGCGGACGCCCTAATTGATTTTGAAAAAATCCAAAAAAGTAAGCAGGCAATTATTTTGGCTGGAAGAGTTAGAAACATTAGAGGCCACGGCGGAGCTGTATTTTTTGACATAGAAGACGGATCTGGAAAAATTCAAGTTTTATTTAAAAAAGACAAGGTGGGGGAGAGGAGCTTTGTTTTTTTTCAAGAAGTTGTAGACATTGGAGACTTTGCTGAAATCCAGGGAGCTCTGTGCACCACCAAAACCGGTGAAAAAACCATTGAGGCTACTAATTACAATATATTAACCAAAACACTTTTGCCGTTGCCTGAAAAATGGCACGGCCTTCAAGACGTTGAAGAAAAGTTGAGAAAAAGATACTTAGATATTCTATTTAACCCTGAAGTTAAGGAAATGATAAAGAAAAGAGCTGTTTTTTGGAATACAATGAGGGAGTTCTTAATCAAAAAAGGATTCTTAGAGGTAGAAACGCCGGTTTTAGAAGTAACCACCGGCGGGGCAGATGCTCGGCCATTCGTCACCCACCACAATACCTTGGATATAGACGTTTATTTACGTATCTCCGGAGGCGAACTGTGGCAAAAAAAGTTAATGGTAGCCGGCCTGGAAAAAACATTTGAAATAGGAAGAATTTTTCGTAACGAAGGTATGGACGCAGAACATTTGCAAGATTATACCCAAATGGAATTTTATTGGGCCTATGCTGATCAAACGGAAGGAATGGAATTAGTGGAAGAAATGTATAAGTATGTAGCCAGAGAAACCTTTAACACGTTGAGGTTTAAAATTGGAGACTTTGAAGTAGACTTAGGCCAGAAATGGGAAAAGTATGATTACCATGATACTGTGGCTAAATATACTGGCGTTAATATCTTGGAAGCCAGCCTGCACGAGATGGAAACAGCCTTAAAAAAGTTAGGTATTGATTACGACAAAAAAGGATTTAATAAAACCAGAGCCATTGATAATCTTTGGAAGTATTGCCGGAAGCAATTAGCTGGTCCGGGTTTTCTGATAAATGTACCGGTGGCCGTTTCACCATTAGCCAAAAGAAGCGAAAAAAATCCGGAGCTCTGTTTAAGGTTCCAAGTAATTTTAGCGGGCAGCGAAGTCGGTAATGGTTATAGCGAGTTGAATAACCCGCTTGATCAAGCGGAAAGATTTGCTCAACAGCAAAAATTACGCGATAAAGGCGATGAGGAAGCTCAAATGTACGACAAGGACTTTGTGGAGGCCTTAGAATATGGCATGCCCCCAACCTGTGGATTTGGCTTGTCTGAACGCCTTTTTAGCTTTCTAATGAATAAGCCAGCCAGAGAATGCCAAATCTTCCCCTTAATGAAACCCAAGCAATAAAAATCTATTTATGCCATTAAATAATTTATACCCAAAGGTAGGAGTCGGGGTGATGATACTGAAGAATGGCCAGGTTTTGTTGGGACAACGCAAGTCATCGCACGGCACAGGAGAGTATTCATTTCCCGGAGGACATTTGGAGTATATGGAATCGCTTGAAGAATGCGCTATCAGAGAAACCAAGGAAGAATGCGGAATAGAGATAGCCAATATTCGTTTTCAGATGTTAAGCAACCTTAAAATTTACGCTCCCAAGCATTATGTTCATATCGGCATGGTAGCTGATTGGTTATCTGGAGAACCGCAGGTTTTAGAGCCAGAGAATATGGCTGACTGGCAATGGTACGATTTGACTAACTTACCACAACCGATTTTTTTAGCTAGCAAAATCATTATTGATAGTTTCCAATCAAATAAACATTATCTGCTTTTGGAAGAACCAGCTTATAAGACTGAAAAGATTTGACTAATATCTGCCTTGAGGCTATAATAAAATCAATAAAAAAGCGCTGAAAGAGGATTCCGCCTCTGGAGCTGGGTAGGGAAGAGGGTCCAAACCCAAAACCTGCCTCGGGAAAGCCCGTTACAGCTGAAAGTCAGCCTAACACGATTTTAGGGATAGGCGTGACTTTCCGAGTTTTAATAGGTGACTATTAGAAAAAACAAGGTGGCACCGCGAGCCAAAACAAAACTCGCCCTTGTAGCTATGTTAAAAAGGCGAGTTTTGTTTTACAATAATAAAAAGCCAAAGGGTTGCCGATGCCCACAGGTCTTGAGACATCGGGAATCTTAAGCTTTTTTTAAAAAATATGTTGGATATAAAGTTCATTAGGGAAAACCCTGAAAAAGTCAAGCAAGGAGCCAACAATAAAGGCATAGAAGTTGACATTGAGAAGCTGCTGGAGATAGATAAAAAAAGGCGAGAGCTAATGGCTAGCACCGAGCAGCTAAAAGCCGAGCAGAATAAATTAAGTAAGGGGCAGATTACCGAAGAATTGAAAACAAAAGCTCGGGAACTTAAGGAAAAAATCCAGGCTGATGAAGCACAGCTCAAAAGAATAGAGCAGGAATTTGATACTTTAATGCATAAAATCCCTAATATTCCTTTAGACGATGTGCCTGTTGGCAAGGATGATTCTGAAAATAAAGTCAAAGAGTTTGGCAAAATAAAAGAAAAACCTCAATTTGACTTTAAACCCAAAGAACATTGGGAAATAGGGGAAGCCTTAGACATTCTTGATACCGAAAGGGCTGGCAAGGTGGCCGGCAGCCGGTTTTATTACCTGAAACGTCAAGGGGTGTTGCTGGAGCTAGCTTTAATTAATTTTGCTTTTGAAAAATTGACTGAAAAAGGATTTATTCCCATAATTCCTCCAGTGATGATTAAACCGGAAATGGCTTGGGCTATGGGTTATTTAGAACAAACCGACGACGAAGAAGCCTATCACTTAGAAAAAGATAACTTATATCTAACAGCCACTTCCGAACAAGCCCTAGGAGCCATGCATGCTGGAGAAACATTTGAAGAAAAAAGTTTACCTTTGCGATATGTTGGCTTTTCTACTTGTTTTCGAAGAGAAGCGGGCAGTTTCGGCAAAGATACCAAGGGGATGTTAAGAGTGCATCAATTCGATAAAATAGAAATGTTTATCTTTTGCAAACCTGAAGATTCTTTAAAAGAACATGAATTATTGTTATCTATCGAAAAAGAATTAATGGATGATTTAGGACTACATTACCAGGTAATTGATATTTGCACAGGCGATCTGGGCACTCCAGCGGCTAAAAAATATGACATCGAAACTTGGATGCCAGGACAAGATAGGTATCGAGAAACCCACTCCACCTCTAATTGCACCGATTTTCAGGCCAGACGCTTAAATGTTAGATATAAAGACAGGCAAGGAAAATTTAATTTTGTCCATACCTTAAACGGCACCGCTTTTTCAACCCGGCCAATTATTGGCATTTTGGAAAATTATCAACAACAAGATGGAAGTGTTAAGGTTCCCAAGGTTTTGCAGAAATACTTTGGTTTAAAAGAAATCAAAAAATCAATTTAATGGAAGTAAGCCAAGACAACAAAAATAAACAAAATTGGGATAGCTTTTTACTTGCCAATAAGGGAAGTTTTTTGCAATCTTGGGAATGGGGAGCTTTCCAGGAGAGTCTTGGTAAAAAGGCTTGGCGGTTAGCGATAGGTGAGCCCGAACGGATTTTTCTTCAAGCCCAAATTATCAAAGAAAGGTTTTTTTTCAGTAGTAAGTCCTTTTTGTATATACCATTTGGCCCGACTTGGCAAAAAAATCTCTCTGATGACCAAATCAGAGAAGCTTTATCTTTACTATGGAAAAGGGTAGGGGAGATAGCCAAACAGGAAAATACTATTTTTTGCTTAGCTGAACCACTGAAAAACCCCCCAAGGGTTAATGGTTTTAATTTCCAAAAACCCACCAAGCGCATCCAGCCTGAAGAAACTTTAATTGTCAATCTCACCCAACCAACCGAGCAGATATTTAATAATTTTAACTCTATAACTCGCTACAATATCCGATTAGCTGAAAAAAAAGGTGTGCAATTTAAAGAGGTTGCCACAACCGAAGAAAATATGGCAATTTTTTACCATTTAATGCAAAAAACCAGCCAAAGAGACGAGTTCAAGGCCTATTCAAAAGACTATTTTGAACAATTATTAAAGAAGGAGCAACACGGATTAGAAACTAAATTATTTTTTGCTGACTATCAAGGTAAAATCATCGCCGCCAATATAATGGTTTATTTTGGCCCAAGGACCACTCATTTGCACGGCGCCTCGGATTACGAATACCGAGCCACCAAAGCGCCTCAATTTTTGCAATGGCAGCAGGTTAAGCAGGCTAAAGAGGCTGGCTTTACTGAATACGACTTTTGGGGTATTTCTGCTAAAAAATGGCCTTCACTTACAGAGTATAAGAAAGGCTTTGGCGGGCAGGAGTTGGTTTATCCGGCTGGCCAAGAAATCGTTTATCAAAAAGGTTGGTACAGCCTATACAAATTAGCTCGTAAGCTTCTGAAGAGATAAATATGCCCGCTCCCGAAACAAAAACCTGCCAGAATTGTAAGACCAAATTTAGTATTGAATCAGAAGATTTTGATTTTTACGAAAAAATTAAGGTACCTCCGCCCACCTGGTGCCCAAGATGCAGATTACTCCGTAAGATGGCACGCCGCAATGAACGAAGTTTATATAAAGGTAAATGCGCCTCCTGTAAAAAAGAGGTAATATTTTTGTATCCAGAAAACGCGCCCTTTACAGTTTACTGTAATGATTGTTGGTGGTCTGATGAATGGGATTCTTTAGAATATGGCAAAAAATATGATTTTAATAAATCATTCTTTGAGCAATTTTATATCCTAAGTCTTAAGGTCCCGAGGCTTGCTTTATACCAAAAAGGGAATGTAAATAGCCCCTACACTAACCATGCCGATCATAATAAGAATTGCTATCTTGCTTTTAATAATGGTTTCTGTGAAGATTCTATGTATTGCAAGTGGGGGATTAGATCCAAAGATCTTGTAGACTGCTACAGTATTTTTAACTCGGAATTGGTTTATGAATCTCAAGATTCAGAAAGATGCAGCAGATGCAAATATGTCTATTATTCCCATGATTGTGTAGATTCTAATTTTCTTTTCAATTGTAAAGGGTGCCAAAATTGTTCCCTGTGTTCTAACCTAAGAAACAGCAGCTATTGTTTCGGCAATAGACAATATTCCAAAGAAGAATATTACAAATTACTGTTAGAAATGGAGATAGACAGCTATAAAGGATTACAAAAACTCTCTCAACAGTTTAATGGAGAAGTATTACCAAAAACTCTCCGTAAATATGCTATAGCCAATAAAGTGGTTAATGCCACCGGCGACTATTTTAATGAATGCAAGAATACCAAAGAGTGTTTCCATGTTATGCAAATGGAGGATTGTGCCTTTTGTGTGGACGACGGCAATATGAAGGACTCATACGATGCTTACGAATCAGCTTTTAATTGCGAACGTCAATACGAATGCCACGCTGGCAATCGCTTGAGCAATTCAAATTTTTGCACCATTTCATATGATAGCCATCATCTTGAATATTGCGAAATGTGCCACGATTCGTCTTATCTCTTCGCCTGCATCGGCCTCCGAAACAAACAATACTGTATCTTAAACAAACAGTACACCAAGGAAGAGTATGAGGAGTTAGTACCTAAGATTATTCAGCACATGAATGATATGCCCTATACCGATAAGAAAGGAAGAGTGTATAGGTATGGGGAGTTCTTCCCACCAGAACTATCCCCCTTCTGTTACAATGAAACCATAGCTCAAGAATACTTCCCTCTAACCAAGGAACAAGCTCAAGAGCAAGGATACTCTTGGAAAGACCCTGAACCCAGAGACTATCAGATAACCATGAAAACAGTAGACATCCCAGATAATATCAAGGACGTTAATGACTCCATCTTAAATGAAGTCATCGAATGTGCTCACGCAACCTGCCTGCCGGCAGGCAGGGGAGACTGCAACGAACAATGTACCACTGCTTTCAGAATAATCCCCCAAGAGTTACAATTCTATAGAAAGATGAACCTCCCCTTACCCAGACTCTGTCCTAACTGTAGACA
>JAQTPV010000049.1 GCA_028712605.1 Minisyncoccota bacterium
TCGTCTTCTACAATTAAGATTGTCTTTATCATTGACGGGGAAATTATATCAGGATAATCAAGTAACCTCAATCACTTTGGAGACACCTTTACCGTTTCCTTACATTGTTTTGGTTTGTTTCTTAAACCCTCTGAGTAATATGAATTTAATTATTAAAGTATTGAGAGGGGGTGAACAAATTAACATATGGATATTCTTGCTTGGATTATCTTTGGTCTTTTAGTCGGAGTGATTGCCAATGCGATTGACCCATCTACCGCAAGAGGCGGACTATTAGGTTCCATTGTCCTTGGTGTAATCGGAGCTTTAGTCGGAGGGTTCTTAGGTAACCTTCTGTTTGGTATTGATGTCACCGGCTTTAATGTCAGTTCCTTTATTGTCGCAATTCTAGGTGCATTACTTGTCCTTTATATCGGCAGGGCACTAAGCCGAAGGTAAAAGTATTAAAAATTATTCTGTCCCATGACTTATATAATAAATAATTTTGTTAATAAATTTGTAAAAAAAAGTTTGGTTTATGAATTATATTTAGTAATGACTGCGCCGGTTAACTAAGAAAAAACTAAATGATATATCCAGTAAGAAGTTTATTGATCGGTTTTGTAAACTTCATCTTAGGTTTGATCATTCTAATACTAAGTTTGCGTTTTTTGTTTCGGTTCCTCTCGGTAAATCCGGAAGTACCTGTGGTTGCCTGGGTATATGATTTAAGCCAAAATTTACTTTGGCCTCTTACCGGGTTAGTCCCGAATCTGAATTTGGACAGTATTACTTTTGATTTGACTGCCTTAATTGCTATGTTTGTTTATGCTATTATTGCCCAGCTGTTAATTGCACTTATTAATTTAATCTTTCCTTTGCCCCACGATGAGTACTTCAATGGGAGAAAAATAGAATACCATTAAGCTCCATTTTTCTTAAAGAGTTATAATATACTTCTTAATTTAATTATTAGACGGAATGTAATGACGATCCAAGAAGTTAATGATTCAGCCTTAAAATTTTTAGTGCCTTTGGATTTGGCTAAAACTTATGAATTAGTAGCTCAGGAAGGTGTCCGCTTAACGGACGCAGACTATGCTTACTTAAATTTAAAAAGCCCAAATGGCATTGCCTTAACCCAGGTAGCACAGTATCCTCATGCTGCCCCGCAACTAAAACTTAAAACGCGGGGTTATGCTTATCAATCCTGGAAAGACCGGAAAGCTTTTTTAATCAGCGGAAATCAATTTAAAAAAATTCATTTTGAGCCAAAATTTAGTGAAGTTGAATTGGCAATTTATTTACCAATTTCAGACCATCTGCGGTCAAGCGGAGTATTGGTATTTATATTTACAAAAAAGCAAAAAATTACCAAGCAACAGCTTAAGCTTCTCGAACTTTTCGGATCTTATGCCAGTTTGGCAATCTGGAATGCAAAGCTTTATGAAGACACCAGAAATGCTCTCCTTATCCGTGACCATTTTATCTCCGTTGCCGCTCATGAATTGAGAACACCCTTAACCAGCATTAACGGTTATATTCAATTGCTTTATAAAAAATTCAACCGGACAGATTCATCTGAGGGGAGATGGATTAAAGCCCTTTATTCAGAGTCTCTAAGGATGACAGGCTTAATTAAAGAGTTGTTGGAAATTAATAGGATCAAAGCCGGCCAACTGCAATTTAATTTAAAAGAGTGTAGTTTGGGGGAAATTATCAAAAAGGCGCAAAACCATTTCCAGAAATTACATCTTAAACGCAGTTTAATAATTAATAATTATTTAGATAAAAACAAAGATGTTATTATTGCCGACCGGGAAAAATTAACCCAAGTCATTTTTCATTTATTGGAGAATGCTGCCAAATTCTCACCTGTAATTTCGTCAGTTGAAATGGAAATAAAAAAAGACGGTAAAGACTTTTTGATTGTCGTAAAAGATAAGGGGAAGGGGATCCCCTTTTCCGATCTGCCGCTTATTACTTCGGGATTTTATAAAATCGATGTTGATGCGGACCGCGGTTTGGGAGTGGGTTTGTTATTTGCCAAAAACGTGGTAACTTATCACCGGGGGACAATTGCGATTAATTCTGAGCTTAATAAGGGAACCGAGGTTCAAATCAGAATTCCGGCTGTTTCGGATTAATCTCCCTTTATCATATAACCAAAACCACGGACACTTTTAACTAATTTATTTGGAAAACCACTATCAATCTTCTTTCTTAAGTAACCAATGTAAACATCAACCACCCGGGTTTCCACATTGGGGGAGTAGAGCCAGACCCGGTTTAGAATCATCTCCCGGGTTAAGATTCTTCCTTTATTGATCATTAAATATTCAAGCAGTTTAAATTCCTGGGGGGTTAAGCTGATACTTTTCTCACCTCTCTTAACTTCGAGAGTTTGAGTGTTAACGATTAAATCATCAATTGCCAATCGGGCATTATTTTCGCCTTTATCCCGGAAACGGGCTTTAATCCGGGCTAAGAATTCATCAGCCACAAAAGGTTTGGTGATATAGTCATCAGCACCTAAATTTAAACCTCTGACAATATCAGAAACAGAATCTTTGGCAGTTAAGATAATAATTGGGAGATCGGGGTATTTCTTTCTCAGTTCCAAGCAGACGGCTTCACCGCTCATATTTGGCAAGCCAAGATCCAAAACCACCAAGTCAGGGGGGAGTTTTTCAATTGAAGTTAAAGCGGCCACTCCGTCGGTAGCTGTCTGCACCGAATAACCATTGTCCAATAGCAGCTCGGAAAGATATTTATTAAGACCGCTGTCGTCTTCTACAATTAAGATTGTCTTTATCATTGACGGGGAAATTATATCAGGATAATCAAGTAACCTCAATCACTTTGGAGACACCTTTACCGTTTCCTTACATTGTTTTGGTTTGTTTCTTAAACGGAGCAATTAGTATGGAGACGAAAGTGAGGTGATGTTTATGGCAGATGGTAGCGGATGGTTCCAGGATCCCAAAGGTCATCGTGAAGCAGGTAAGGCCGGAGGGCGTGCCACTTACGAAAAATACGGCGCCGATTTTTATCGGGAGATTGGTAGCCGGGGAGGCAAACAAAGCCCGGGCAATTTTAAAAATGATCCCGAGCGGGCTAAGGAAGCCGGTCGAAAAGGCGGTCGATCATAAAAATAACCATTACAGTTTAATTCAAGAATTAAGAGGTGGGGAAGCCCACCTCTTATTTTAAGAGGTTACTCTTTCTTTATCCTTACATTGTTTTGGTTAATTTCTTAAACCCTCTGGTTAATATGGAGTTACTTTAAAAATTAAATGGCCCCGCATATTGCGGGACTTAAGAAAATCTATAAAAACAGATATTAGTTAATCAGCAAAGGGATGGCTTGATTGTTCCCCTTTGCTGAAACGTATTAGGGAAAATCGTTGGGAAAAAACCGTAAGGTTTTGTCCCAATTGAAAGGGGGTGAAGATATGGATATTCTTGCTTGGATTATCTTTGGTCTTTTAGTCGGAGTCATTGCCAATGCGATTGATCCATCTACCGCAAGAGGCGGACTATTAGGTTCCATTGTCCTTGG